>NZ_CEEDOS010000045.1:0-39049 GCF_979256525.1 Klenkia sp. AC732
CGGCCAGGCAGACCGTCTCCAGGTCCCGCCCGCGGGCGGCGACGCTGGTGGGCTCCGGGGAGCTGAACTGGGCGCCGTAGCGGGGCGCCGCGGACTCCTCGACGGTGCGCGAGGGCGGGATCGCCGCAGCCTCGAGGGTCTCGGCGTCGGCCCGCAGGCGGAGCTCCTCGGTGGGCTCCTCGGTGGGCTCCCCGGTGGGCTCGTGGGCGGGGTCGGCGTCCTCGAGGAGCGCGTCGTCCGGGAGCGCGTCGTCCGGAGCGGGGTCACCGGCCGCGGTGTCCGGCGGGGTGAGGTCCTGGGCGGGGGTCTCCTCCGCGGCCCGGTCCTCGGTGCTGGGGCTGGTCTGTTCGTCGTGGTCGGCCACTGAGGGCTCGCCTCCTGTGCGTCCCCGGGCGCCGATCGTCGGGTACGACGACTGGCGGCCGCGCAGGGACGCGGGTCGGGCGGGTCGGGCGCCGCGCGAGCGGCGCGTCCGACCCACGGAAGTCTGGAGCGGGTCCCGTCCGGTACCGGGGGGACCCGGTGGTGCACGTTCGAGAACTGACTCGCGGGTGGTGCTGGGCTGCGGTGGAGCTGGCTGCGGTGGAGCTGAAGGCTGTCGAGCTGGGGAGCTCTGTCCCGGCACGGCTGGCAGACGTGTCGGGCGACGTCGCACGCGGGCCCCGCACGCTCAGACCGGCTGGGGTTCCCCCTGGCAGCGGGAACCGGCCTCGCGGTCCGGCGCGAGCGGGTCGGCTACCTCACCGCTGTCGTCGAGCCGGCCCTGCGCCTCACGCACGGCCCGGGGGGGCAACGGCGGGTGCAGGTCGGCGACGGCAGCGAGAGCAGCCAACACGTCGTCCGGTCGTACGGTCGGCGTCAGCTGCCGTACCACCACGTGCAGTATGGCACAACCTGCCCCCTCGGACACGGAGGCGCTGACCACGGCAGCACGGGCGTCGATGTCCCGCGGGCCGTTCTTCGTCTTCTTCGCCACGGTCACCACGTCGGCCGCGAGCAGGGCCGCCACGGCGTCACCCAGCTCGGCCGGGTCCACCCCGGCCAGGTCGATCCGCCAGCGGGTGGCGTCCAGCCGTTCGGCCAGCCCGCCGGTCCCCTCCCCCGCCTCGACGCACTCCAGCACGTCGATGCCCGGGGGCAACGAGGCGTCCAGGGCCACCCGGACGGCCTCGGGGTCGCAGCGCGCCGACAGCCCGATCTCCACGTACTCGGCCTCCGAGGCGGCCCCCGTCGGCGCCGCACCCATGTAGCTGATCTTGGGGTGCGGGCTGAAGCCGGCGGAGAACGCCATCGGGACCTGGGCGCGCCGCAGGGCACGCTCCAGGGCCCGGGCGAGGTCGCGGTGCGAGGCGAACCGCAGCGGACCGCGCTTGGTGTAGCGCAGCCGCAGCTTCTGCACGGTCGGCGGCGGCGGGGGGCCGTCGGGCTGGCGGGCCATCAGTGCGTGTGGACCGGGTCGGCCACCGACGCCTCGACGTCGACGTCCACCTGGGCCGTGACACCGGGACGCGGACCGGCCCCGATGGGCGTCAGCGGGATCAGCGACCGGCCGGTGGGACCGATCTGGATCTCGGTGCCCATGGTCGGGCAGACGCCGCAGTCGTAGCAGGGGGTCCAGCGGCAGTCGGCGACCTCGTCCTCGTTCAGCGCCTCCTGCCAGTCGTCCCAGAGCCACTCCTTGTCCAGGCCGGACTCCAGGTGGTCCCAGGGCAGCACCTCGTGCTCACCGCGCTCGCGCGTGGTGTACCAGGCCAGGTCGACGCCGAAGGGCGCCAGCTCCTCGGCCGCGGCGGTGGCCCAGCGGTCGTAGGAGAAGTGCTCGGACCAGCCGTCGAAGTGACCGCCGTCGCGCCAGACCCGCTCGATGACCCGGCCCACGCGACGGTCGCCGCGGGACAGCAGTCCCTCGATCACGCCGGGCTTGCCGTCGTGGTACCGCAGGCCGATGGAGCGCCCGATGCGCCGGTCGGCGTTGATCGCGTCGCGCAGCACCTTCAGGCGGTGGTCGATCGTCTCGGCCGAGGCCTGCGACGCCCACTGGAACGGGGTGTGCGGCTTGGGCACGAACCCGCCGATGGACACCGTGCAGCGGATGTCCTTGTTGCCCGCGGCCTCGCGGCCGGCCCGGATCACCTCGACCGCCAGCTCGGCGATCTCCAGCACGTCCTCGTCGGTCTCGGTGGGCAGACCGCACATGAAGTACAGCTTCACCTGGCGCCAGCCGTTGGCGTAGGCCGTGGTGACCGTGCGGACCAGGTCCTCCTTGGACACGGTCTTGTTGATCACCCGGCGGATCCGCTCGCTGCCGCCCTCGGGGGCGAAGGTCAGCCCGGAGCGGCGGCCGTTGCGGGACAGCTCGTTGGCCAGCGTCACGTTGAACGCGTCGACCCGGGTGCTGGGCAGCGACAGGCCGGTGTTGGTGCCCTCGTACCGGTCGGCCAGCTCCTTGGCCAGCTGCCCGATCTCGGAGTGGTCGGCCGAGCTCAACGAGAGCAGGCCCACCTCCTCGTACCCGGTGGCCTTCAGGCCGGCGTCGACCATCGAGCCGATGCCGGTGATCGTGCGCTCGCGCACCGGGCGGGTGATCATCCCGGCCTGGCAGAACCGGCAGCCCCGCGTGCAGCCGCGGAAGATCTCCACGCTCATCCGCTCGTGCACGCTCTCGGCCAGCGGGACCAGCGGCTGCTTGGGGTAGGGCCACTCGTCCAGGTCCATCACGGTGCGCTTGGCGATCGTGGTGGGGACGTCGTCCCGGGTGGGCGTGAAGGCCGCGATGGTGCCGTCGGGCAGGTAGCTGACCGCGTAGAACTGCGGCACGTAGACGCCCTCGACACGGGACAGCCGGGCCAGCAGCTCGGTGCGGCCGCCGGGGCGTCCGGCCGCCGTCCAGGCGCTGTGCACGTCGGTCATGTCCCCGACGACCTGCTCGCCGTCACCGAGGACGGCGCAGTCGACGAAGTCGCTGACCGGCTCGGGGTTGAACGCGGCGTGCCCGCCGGCGACGACGACGGGGTGCGACTCGTCGCGGTCGACCGCGTGCAGCGGGACACCGGCGAGGTCCAGGGCGTCGAGCAGGTTCGTGTAACCCAGCTCGGTGGCGAAGCTGACACCCAGGAAGTCGAAGTCGTGGACCGGGCGGTGGTTCTCCAGCGTGAACTGGCCGACGCCGTTGGCACGCATCAGACCGGCCAGGTCCGGCCACACCGCGTAGGTGCGCTCGGCCAAGGCGTCGGCGCGCTCGTTGAGCACCTCGTACAGGATCATCAGACCCTGGTTGGGCAGGCCGACCTCGTAGGCGTCGGGGTACATGAGCGCCCAGTGGACGGCGACGTCGTCCCACGGCTTGGTCTGGGCGTTGAGCTCTCCACCGACGTACTGGATGGGCTTCTGCACCTGGGCGAGGAGCGGCTCGAGACGGGGGTACAGGCTCTCGACAGTCATAGCGGGGTCGAGGGTAGCCGCCCGCCGTGGAGTGCCAGGGCGCGGAAAGCGCGTCCCTGGCACTCCGTCAGCTCACAGCGCGGGGAAGAACAGGCCGATCTCGCGCGCGGCGGACTCGGGCGAGTCCGAGCCGTGCACGATGTTGTTCTGCACCTCGAGGGCCAGGTCGCCGCGGATGGTGCCGGGGGCGGCCTTCACCGGGTCGGTGGCGCCGGCGAGGGCGCGGAAGGCCTCGATGGCCCGGGGGCCCTCGACGACCAGGGCGAGCAGCGGACCGCCGGTGATGAACTCGACGAGCGAGCCGAAGAACGGCCGCTCGCTGTGCTCGGCGTAGTGCTGCTCGGCGACCTCGCGGGGCAGGGTGCGGAGCTCGGCGGCGACCAGGCGGAGGCCCTTGGCCTCCAGGCGGGACACGACCTCCCCGACCAGGCCGCGGGCGACGCCGTCGGGCTTGACGAGGACGAGGGAACGTTCGGTGGTGGGTTCGGACACGCCCCGGAGGCTACGGGGGCCGGTCAGCGGGTGGTGACCGAACCCGTCCCGGGTACCAGCTCGACCCAGGTGGTCCCCGGCGCGAGGGTGACCGGTGCGCCGTCGGGGCCGGTCAGCACCACCGGGTCGCCGGTGCCGGCCTTGGACCAGGTGGCGACGACGGTGCTGCCGCCGGTGGCGATCAGCGCCTCCCCGCCCTCGCCGTCCAGCAGGGTCTCCGGGACCGGGTTGCCCGCCGGGTCGGTGGCGTCGGTGGCCACCACCCGGACCCGCAGGGTCACCACGTTGGTCGCCCGCAGCGCGACGCCGTCGGCACCGACCGAGGGCTCGGTGCCCTCGGCGCGCAGCCACGCGCCGTCCGGGGCGCTCCAGGTCCAGGTCGGGGTGGCGACCCGGGACAGCTCGAGGTCCACCGCCGCGGTCGGGGTGCCCTGCACCGTGGCCGTCGGGGTGCCGGAGTAGCCGAACTGGGCGGCGGGCGCCCCGCGGTGCGCCTCGTCGGCGGCGTCGTAGAGCGCCTGCGGAGCCAGGTGCACGTTGTGCGGGGCGTCGCGGGTGTCGACCCGGTAGAAGCCGGCGTCCCCGGCGTCGAAGGTGAAGACCTGCAGGCCCGCCTCGGCCTCGGCGTCGACGTACTGGGCCTGGCCGCCGGAGGTCGCGAACAGCCCGCCCACCGGGGCGGTGATGGCCGGGTCCATGGGCCGGGTGGAGCGGACCGGGCCGATCTCGGCCGGGACCTGGGACTGGTAGACGGCGACGAAGCGGCTGATCCCGCCCTCGACCACCTGCTCCCAGACGACGTCGGCCTGGCCGAGGCCGGTCTGGGGCCGGGCGTCCGGTGAGTTCTCCACCTTGACCGACAGTGCCGGCCGGAGGACGGGCTCCGTCGTCGGCACACCGGTCAGCGGCCACGGGACCGTCGGCGGGGGCGGAGGGGTGGTCACCGGGGCGACCGTGGGCACGGCGGCAGCCGGCTCGAGGCCGCCGGCCAGCAGGTCCACCGGCGTGCCGCAGCCCCCCAGCAGCACCACCGCGAGCGCTGTCACGACGGCACGCCGTGCTTCTCGGATGCCTGCTGCCACGACTGCTCCCCTGGTCCGGGGCCCGCCAGATGGGAGACCCTCGGTCTCCTCATCGGCAGTCCCGGCCCGGGTCGGGCCGACGTCGTCCTCGAGGTGGGGGCGGTGCTCGCCGACCACGAGGTCGACCCGCTCGACGTCCGGGCACGCGTGACCGGGCGCCGGGCCGCCTGAGCTCAGTCCTGCGGCGTCGGGGGCGGCGGGTCCGGCACCGGGCCGAACGGCGTCCCGACCAGGTCCTTGCGGATCTGCAGCAGGTACAGCCACACCAGCAGGAACACACCGCCGACGAACCACATGGCGTTGGAGTAGAAGCCGGTCAGCAGCAACGGCACCTGTAGCACGGTGCCGATCAGCAGCCCCTGGGGCCGTCGCTGCACGCCGCTGGACAGGACGAGCAGCACGGCCAGCACGATCAGGACGGTCAGCCGGACGCCGCCCAGGCCGTCGGACTGCACGATGCCGCGCGGCACGAAGAGCACCGCGATGCCCTCCAGCAGCAGGGTGGCCGCCGCAGCACCGGACAGCGCCTTGGCCGCCCGCGCCGGGTCGGCCGCGCGCGGAGCGGTCACTTCTTCTTCCCGCCCATCAGCGTGCGGGCCTCACCGGCGGTGATGACGCTGCCGGTCACCAGCACGCCCGAACCGCCCAGCGCGTGGTCGGCACCGGCCTCGGCCAGCTCGATCGCAGACTCCAGGGCGTCGGCCAGCCGAGGGTGCACGCTGACCCGGTCGGCGCCGAACACGTCGACCGCCAGGGCGCCCAGCTCGTCTGCGGGCATCGCGCGGGCCGAGCTGTTCTGGGTCACGACCAGCTCGGCGCACAGCGGCTCGAGCTCGGCGAGCATGCCGCTGACGTCCTTGCCGGCGACGCAACCGACGACGCCGACCAGCCGGGTGAAGTCGAAGGACTCGCGCACCGCCTCGACGGTGGCGGCCATGCCGGCCGGGTTGTGCGCGGCGTCCACCAGCACCGACGGCGAGGTGCGCACGCGCTCCAGCCGGCCCGGCGAGCGGACGGCGGCGAAGGCGGCCCGCACGACCTCGGGGTCCACCGGCCCGCTGGCCGCACCCGCCCCGAGGAACGCCTCGACCGCGGCCAGGGCGACGGCGGCGTTCTGCGCCTGGTGGGCACCGAAGAGCGGCAGGTAGACCTCGGGGTACTCCCCGCCCAGGCCCTGGATGCGGATCTGCTGGCCGCCCACGGCCACCCGGCGCTCCAGGACGCCGAACTCGGTGCCCTCGCGGGCCACGGTGGCGTCGACCTCGACCGCCCGGCGGACCAGGGCCTCCAGCGCGCCCGCGGGCTGGTGCGCGAGCACCGCGACCACGTCGGGGCCGGGCACGCCGTCCTCGGTCGGCGGCGCGGTCTTGATGATCCCGGCCTTCTCGGTGGCGATCGTCGCGACGTCGGGGCCCAGGTACTCGGCGTGGTCCAGCGACACCGGCGTCACGACGGCGACCCGGGCGTCGGCGACGCTGGTGGCGTCCCAGGTGCCGCCCATGCCGACCTCGACGACGGCGACGTCGACCGGGGTCTCGGCGAACGCCGCATAGCCCATGGCGACGAGCACCTCGAAGAAGGACAGCGGCACCTCGCTGCCGGCGTCGACCATCTGGACGTAGGGCGCGATGTCGTCGTGGACCTCGACGAAGCGCTCCTCGCTGATCGGCCGGCCGTCGATCACGATCCGCTCGCGCACCGACTCCAGGTGCGGGCTGGTGAACCGGCCGACCCGCAGGCCGAAGCCGCGCAGCAGCTCGTCGACCATCCGGGCCGTCGAGGTCTTGCCGTTGGTGCCGGTCACCTGGATGACGGGCATGGCGCGGTGCGGGGAGCCGAGCAGGTCGACCAGCGCGGAGATGCGGGTGAGGCTGGGCTCCAGCCGGCTCTCGGGCCAGCGCGCCAGCAGCTCGGCCTCCACCCTGGTCACGTCACGGCTGGCGCCCGGGGTGCGGCCGTGGGGTCGCTGGTCGGACGGGGAGGTGCTCACCGGTCCCAGGATGCCAGTCGCCCCGGGACGCCGGAGCCGGACTTCCTAGGATGAGCCCATGGCCACCGACCTCGACCGCCGCTCCGCTGACCATGGGCGGTCTGTCACAGGACCCCCGGACAGCGCTGCCCCGGGAGCCCCGGGCGCGGTACCCGACAAGCCGACGCTGGAGGGCCTGGAGGCCAAGTGGGTCCCCGTGTGGGCCTCCTCGGGCGTCTACGACTTCGACCGGGACGCCGCCCTCGCGGCCCCGCGCTCGCAGACCTACGCCATCGACACCCCGCCGCCCACCGCGTCGGGGTCGCTGCACGTGGGCCACGTCTTCAGCTACACCCACACCGACATCGTGGCGCGCTACCACCGGATGACCGGCAAGCACGTCTTCTACCCGATGGGCTGGGACGACAACGGCCTGCCCACCGAGCGTCGGGTGCAGAACTACTACGGCGTGCGCTGCGACCCCTCGCTGCCCTACGACGCGTCGTTCCAGCCGCCGGAGAAGCCCGCGAAGGACCAGCTGCCGATCAGCCGGCGCAACTTCGTCGAGCTCTGCGAGCGGCTGACCGCCGTCGACGAGGACGCCTTCGAGCAGCTGTGGCGCCAGGTCGGCCTCTCGGTCGACTGGTCCAACGTCTACCGCACCATCTCCGAGACCTCCCGGGCCACCGCGCAGCGCGCCTTCCTGCACAACCTGGAGCGTGGCGAGGCCTACGCCCAGGAGGCGCCGACCCTCTGGGACGTCACCTTCCGCACCGCCGTCGCCCAGGCCGAGCTGGAGGACCGGGAGCGCCCCGGCGCCTACCACCGGATCGCCTTCGCCGGCCCGAGCGGCCCGGTGCACATCGAGACCACCCGGCCCGAGCTGCTGCCGGCCTGCGTGGCCCTGGTCGCCCACCCCGACGACGCCCGCTACCAGCCGCTGTTCGGCCAGACCGTGACCACGCCGGTGTTCGGGGTCGAGGTGCCGGTCGTGGCGCACCGGTTGGCCGAGCCGGACAAGGGCTCGGGCATCGCGATGATCTGCACCTTCGGCGACCTCAACGACGTCACATGGTGGCGTGAGCTGCAGCTGCCCACCCGCCCCGTCGTGGGCTGGGACGGCCGGCTCGTGCCCGACGCCCCCGAGGGTGTCGCAGCAGCGCCCTACGCCGAGCTGGCCGGCAAGACCGTCTTCAGCGCGCAGGCCCGGATGGTCGAGCTGCTGCGCGAGTCCGGCGACCTGGACGGCGAGCCCCGCCCGATCACCCACCCGGTGAAGTTCTTCGAGAAGGGCGAGCGCCCGCTGGAGATCGTCACCACCCGCCAGTGGTACATCCGCAACGGCGGCCGGGACGCCGACCTGCGCGCCGCCCTGGTCGCCCGCGGCAAGGAGATCCAGTGGGTCCCCGAGCACATGCGGCACCGCTACGAGAACTGGGTCGAGGGCCTCAACGGCGACTGGCTGGTCAGCCGGCAGCGCTTCTTCGGCGTCCCGTTCCCGGTCTGGTACCGCCTGGACGAGGCCGGCGAGCCGGACTACGCCGCTCCCCTGCTCGCCCCCGAGGCGGCGCTGCCCGTGGACCCGTCCTCCGACGTCCCCGAGGGGTTCACCGAGGACCAGCGCGGGGTGCCCGGCGGCTTCATGGCCGACCCGGACGTGATGGACACCTGGGCGACCTCGTCGCTCTCACCGCAGGTCGCCTCGGGCTGGGACACCGACCCGGAGCTCTTCGCACACGTCTTCCCGATGGACCTGCGGCCGCAGGCGCACGACATCATCCGCACCTGGCTGTTCTCCACGGTGGTGCGCGCGCACTACGAGCAGGGCCAGGTGCCGTGGACGCACGCGGCGATCTCCGGCTTCGTGGTCGACCCCGACCGCAAGAAGATGTCCAAGTCCAAGGGCAACGCCACCACCCCGGTCGACGTGCTGGAGAAGTACGGCACCGACGCCGTCCGCTGGCGCGCCGCCGGCGCCCGCCCCGGCGCGGACTCGCCCTTCGACGAGGTGCAGATGAAGGTCGGCCGCCGGCTGGCCATCAAGCTGCTCAACGTGGGCAAGTTCGTGCTGGGCAGCCTGGGCGCCACCGCTGACCTGGTGGGCGCCCCGGTCACCGAGCAGGTCGACGCCGCCCTGCTGGCCGCGCTGCGCGGGGTGGTCACCGAGGCCACCGCGGCGATGGAGGCCTACAACTACACCCGGGCGCTGGAGGTCACCGAGACCTTCTTCTGGCAGTTCTGCGACGACCACGTCGAGCTGGTCAAGACCCGGGCATACGGTGAGGACGGCGGCCCTGCCGAGGCGGCGACGTCGGCCAAGGCGGGTCTGGCGACCGCACTGTCGGTGCTCAACCGGCTGCTGGCCCCGGTGCTGCCCTTCGCCACCGAGGAGGTCTGGTCCTGGTGGCAGACCGGCTCGGTGCACCGGGCGCCGTGGCCCACCGCCGACGAGCTCCCCGCCGGCGGCGACCCGCTGCTGGTGACGGTGTCCGCCGAGGCCCTGGCCGCGGTCCGCAAGGCCAAGAGCGAGGCCAAGGTGTCCATGCGTGCCGACGTCCAGTCCGCCGTGGTGCACGCCCCGGCCGCGCAGGTCGCCCTCGTCGAGGCGGCCCGGGTGGACCTGACCTCGGCCGGGCGCATCGCCACGCTCACCGTCGAGCCCGGACAGGGCCCGCTGACCGTGGACGTCGTCCTCGCTCCGACGGAGCAGCCGGCCCCCTGAGGCCGGTGCCTCGAACGGGCACACCCCGGCGTCCGGCCCGACAGCTGCTCGCCCCACAGGGATCCGGTCACCGCGTGCGGTGACCGGATCCCTGTGGGGTGACCGGCCGACGCACGGGTGCTGGCTGTCGCCGTGGGGGCGGACTCGCGTGCTGCAGCGGAACAGCCTCCCTGCACGGCGCGACTCCGGCGGTCCAGCACGGGTCTGGACACACGAGAGGCCCAGGACCGTGGTGGTCCTGGGCCTCTAGCGATCGGGCGGGGTGGGTCAGGCGGACTTGTCGCGGCGCTCGCGGACGGGCTTGCGCGGCACGATCGTCGGGTTGACCCGGTCCAGCACCACCTCGGCGGTGATGACGACGGTGGCGACGTCGTCGCGGCTGGGGATGTCGTACATGACCGACTGGAGGACCTCCTCCAGGATCGCCCGCAGGCCACGGGCACCGGTGCCACGCAGCAGCGCCTGGTCGGCGATGGCCTCGAGGGCGTCCTCGGTGAACTCCAGCTCGACCCCGTCGAGCTCGAAGAGCCGGCGGTACTGGCGGACCAGGGCGTTCTTCGGCTCGGTGAGGATGTTGATCAGTGCGACCCGGTCGAGCTTCTGCACGGTCGTGATGACCGGCAGACGCCCGATGAACTCGGGGATCATGCCGAACTTGAGCAGGTCCTCGGGCAGCACCTGGGCGATCGCGTTGGCCTGCTCGATCTCGGCCTTGCCCCGGACGGGAGCGCCGAAGCCGATGCCCTGCTTGCCGATCCGGGCCTCGATGACCTCCTCGAGGCCGGCGAAGGCGCCACCGACGATGAACAGCACGTTGGTGGTGTCGATCTGGATGAACTCCTGGTGCGGGTGCTTGCGCCCGCCCTGCGGCGGCACCGAGGCGGTGGTGCCCTCGAGGATCTTCAGCAGGGCCTGCTGCACGCCCTCACCGGAGACGTCCCGGGTGATCGAGGGGTTCTCGCTCTTGCGGGCGATCTTGTCGACCTCGTCGATGTAGATGATCCCGGTCTCGGCGCGCTTGACGTCGTAGTCCGCGGCCTGGATCAGCTTGAGGAGGATGTTCTCGACGTCCTCACCGACGTAACCGGCCTCGGTCAACGCCGTGGCGTCGGCGATCGCGAAGGGCACGTTCAGCATCCGCGCGAGGGTCTGCGCCAGGTGGGTCTTGCCGCACCCGGTGGGCCCCATCAGCAGGATGTTGGACTTGGCCAGCTCCACGCCCTCGTCGCGGGAGCCCCGCTCACCGCCGGCCTGGATGCGCTTGTAGTGGTTGTAGACGGCCACCGCGAGCGTCTTCTTGGCCCGGTCCTGGCCGATGACGTACTGCTCGAGGAAGTCGTGGATCTCCTTGGGCTTGGGGAGCTCGTCGAACTTGAGGTCCGAGGACTCGCTGAGCTCCTCCTCGATGATCTCGTTGCAGAGCTCGATGCACTCGTCGCAGATGTAGACCCCGGGGCCAGCGATGAGCTTCTTGACCTGCTTCTGGCTCTTCCCGCAGAACGAGCACTTGAGCAGGTCGCCGCTCTCACCGATACGTGCCACCTGGCTGACCTCCGTGTCACCGGGCCCGCGCCGCGCGCGGGTCCCTTCATCGTGGTGCCCCTGTCACCCGCCGGACGGCGGGCCTCCTGCACGAGCCGGCGATGGCCGGGAGTCGGGCGTCTGCCGACCGTACCGGCCCCCACCGACGTTCCCGGGCAGTGACGCACCCGGGTCCCCCGTCGATCACGGCGGTCCTGCTCACCCGTCCCCGCGCGGGCTCCCGGGCACTGCCCGGGTGGGCCGACCGTACGGCCGGGAGCCCCCGCAGGGGCCCCCGGACCGGACGGTCGTAGTGCGGCTCAGGCCGAGAAGGCGTTGAGCTTCCGGCTCTGGATGACCTCGTCGACGATCCCGTACTCCAGGGCTTCCTGGGCGGTGAGGATCTTGTCGCGGTCGATGTCCTTGCGGACCTGCTCCTGGGACCGGCCGGTGTGCCGGGACAGGATCTGCTCCATCTGGGTGCGCACCCGCTCGATCTCCGCGGCGTGGATCTCCAGGTCGGTGACCTGGCCGCCGGCCTCACCGGAGGGCTGGTGGATCAGCACGCGGGAGTAGGGCAGCGCCAGCCGCTTGCCCTTGGTCCCGGCCGCGAGCAGGACGGCAGCGGCCGAGGCGGCCTGGCCCATGCAGACGGTCTGGATGTCGGGACGGACGAACATCATCGTGTCGTAGATCGCCATCAGCGCGGTGAACGAGCCACCGGGCGAGTTGATGTACATGGTGATGTCGCGGTCGGGGTCGGTGGACTCCAGCGTGAGCAGCTGGGCCATGACGTCGTTGGCGCTGGCGTCGTCGACCTGCACCCCGAGGAAGATGATGCGCTCCTCGAAGAGCTTGTTGTAGGGGTTGGACTCCTTCATCCCGTAGCTGGTGCGCTCGGTGAAGGAGGGCAGGATGTACCGGCTCTGCGGCATCTGGGAGCTCATGTCAGGTCCTCCGACCGTCAGTTCTCGGTGACCGGGTTGTCGGTCTCGGTCGTGGCAGAGGCCTTGGTGACCACGTGGTCGACGAAGCCGTACTCGAGGGCCTCGGCCGCGGTGAACCAACGGTCGCGGTCGGAGTCCTCGGCGATGCGCTCGACGGTCTGGCCGGTGTGCAGCGACTGGAGCTCGTTGAGCTCCTTCTTCGTGCGCCGGAACAGGTCGGCCTGGATGGCGATGTCGGAGGCGGTGCCGCCGACGCCGGCCGAGGGCTGGTGCATCATGATCCGCGCGTGCGGCAGGGCGTAGCGCTTGCCCTTGGTGCCGGCGGTGAGCAGGAACTGCCCCATGGAGGCCGCCAGGCCCATGCCGTAGGTGGCGACGTCGCAGTCGATGAACTGCATCGTGTCGTAGATGGCCATGCCCGCGGTGACCGAGCCACCGGGCGAGTTGATGTACAGGTGGATGTCGCGCTTGGGGTCCTCGGCCGACAGCAGCAGCATCTGGGCCGCGAGCTGGTTGGCGATGACGTCGTCGACCTGGCTGCCCAGGAAGATGATCCGCTCGCGCAGGAGGCGCTCGTAGACCGAGTCGCCCAGGTTCATCATGTTCCCGGAGCCGCGCATCACGGGCGCGGTCGGGTGTGCGGTGTTCACGTGTGCGGTGACCTCCGTGGGACAGGCGTGCAGGCGGTCTGGGTCAGGGTGGTTCGGTGGTGCTGGTCGTCCGCCGGGGACGGCACGGGAGGACTGCTCCCGGGGCCTTCTCGGTGTCACGTCGACCCTAACGCGCACGTCCGACAGGCCACTCCCGTACGGGCCGGTGTTCGCCGAGGGCGCACACCCGCCGGGGTGGGGTGGTGCCGGCAGACGACGACGCCCGCCCCACCTGGCGTGCGGTGGGGCGGGCGTCGTGGCGGTGCGGGGTGGGTCAGGCCTCGTCGGCCTCGTCGGCCTTCGCAGCGGCCTTCTTCTTGGGAGCGGCCTTCTTGGCGGCGGCCTTCTTGGCCGGGGCCTTCTCGGCGGGCCCAGCGGCCGGCTCCTCGGTCACCTCGGCGACCTCGGTCTCCTCCCCGACGACCTCGGAGGCCTCGGCGAGGGGCTCCTCGCCGAGCTCGGCCTCGGTCTCGGCGGCGGCGACCTCGGTGGTCGGGGCGGCGGCCACGGTCTTCGGGCGCAGCGCCTCGAGGTCCACGGCGTTGCCCGACTCGTCGGTGATCGTGGTCTGCTCGAGCAGCTGGGCCAGCGCCTTCGTCCGTCGCACGTCGGCGACGAAGTCGGAGATGTTGTTGCCCTGCTGGAGCTGCTGGGCGAAGGCCTCCGGGCTGACCCGGTTGCGCTGCGCCTGGGCCATGATCTGGGCCGACAGGTCGTCGTTGTCGACGGTGACCTCGCGGGCGTCGGCGATGGCGTCGAGCACGAACTGCGTGCGCACGGCGTTCTCGACGTTGCTGCGCATGTCCGCGTCGTAGGCCTCACGGCCCTCGACGCCGGCGGCGGTGAAGTAGGCGTCCCAGTCCATGCCGGCCTGCTGGAGCTCCTGCTCCATGGCCCGGGTGCGCCACTCGAGCTCACGCTCGACCAGCTTCTCCGGCACCGGCACCTCGGTGGCCTCGAGCAGGTGCTCGACCAGCTTGTCGCGGGCCTGGCTGCCCTGCTGCAGGACCTTCACCCGGGACAGGCGGGTGCGGACGTCGGCCCGCAGCTCCTCCAGGGTGTCGAACTCACTCGCCGTCGAGGCGAACTCGTCGTCGAGCTCGGGGAGCTCCTTGGCCTTGACCGAGCGCACGGTGACGGTGACCTCGGCCTGCTGGCCGGCCTGGTCGCCGGACAGCAGCGCGGAGCTGAAGGTGGCCGACTCGTCGGCGGACAGGCCGCGCACGGCCTCGTCCAGGCCGTCCATCAGGGTGCCGGTGCCGACCTCGTAGGACATCCCGCTGGTGGTGCCGTCCTCGAGCTCCTCGCCGTCGAGCTTCGCCACCAGGTCGATGGAGACGTAGTCGCCGTCGGCGGCCGGGCGGTCGACGCCGGTGAGCATGGCGAAGCGCTCGCGCATGGTGTCGACCTGGGTGTCGACCTCGGCGTCGGTGACCTCGACGTCGTCGACGGTCACGGCCAGCGAGTCCAGCGCCGGCAGCTCGAGCTGCGGGGCCACGTCGACCTCGGCGGTGAAGGCCAGGGTGTCGCCGTCCTCGAGGCGGGTGACCTCGACGTCGGGCTGGGACAGCACCCGGACCTGGTTCTCGCGGACGACCTCGGAGTAGACCTCGGGGACGGCGTGCTGGACGACCTGCTCCAGGACGACGGGGCGCCCGATGCGCTGGTCGAGGATGCGGTGGGGGACCTTGCCCGGACGGAAGCCGGGGACCCGCACCTGCCGGCCGAGCTCCTTGTAGACCTCGCCGAAGGCGTGGTCCAGGTCGCCCCACGGCACCTCGATCGCGAGCCGGACCCGGGTCGGGCCCAGGTTCTCGATGGTGCTCTTCACAGTGCAGCGCTCCTCGGTGCAGACGTCAGGTGGTCGTCGGTGTCGGCGCACGCCCGCGGACGGACGCCGGACACCGGGTTGCCCGCGAGTCTAGGGAGACCCGCGTGGCGCTGTCGGGGTGACAGGATTTGAACCTGCGGCCCCCTGCTCCCAAAGCAGGTGCGCTACCAAGCTGCGCCACACCCCGTGGCGCGCAGAGTCTAGGCCGTGCCCCGGCCGGGGCCACCGGGCGACCGGCTACCCTGGCTCGGCGGCACCTCGCGGGTGTAGCTCAATGGTAGAGCCCCAGCCTTCCAAGCTGGCCATGCCGGTTCGATCCCGGTCACCCGCTCCACTCCCCCGACAGCCCCGGCCACCGGCCGGGGCTGTCGTCGTCTCAGGCCGGTGCGGCCCAGGTGGAGGGCTCGGGCAGCGGGTCGCCCTCGCGCAGTTCGGCGGGCAGCCCGAACAGCGCGAAGAGCCGGGTGTCCAGGAACGAGGTGATCCGGCTGATCCGGCCCTCGTGCACCTCCAGGGCCTGGAAGGCGAAGGGCCGCTTCACCCCGGGGACGTCGCTGGGCTTGTACTGGGCGAAGGCCGTGGACCCGTTGAGCGAGACGGGGACCAGCGTGGAGCCCTCGCAGGCCGAGCCCGGGCCGACCATCCAGGCCACGATGTCCTGCGCCGAGCGCAGCCACATGGTGAACGGCGGCATGTCCTGCACGGCGTCGGCGTGCAGCAGCGCCACGAAGGCGTCCATGTCGTAGCGGGTGAAGGCGTCGACGTAGCCGGCCAGCAGCTGGGTCTGGTCGGCGTCGACCTCACCGGGGCGGGCCTTGCCGGCCTCGGTCTGCGCGGCGACGGCGGCCCGGGCCCGCTGCAGGGCGGAGTTGACCGCCGGCACGCTGGTGTCCAGCAACCGGGCGACCTCCTCGGCCTTCCAGCGCAGCACCTCCCGCAGCACCAGGACCGCCCGCTGGCGCGGCGGCAGCACCTGCAGGGCGGCCACGAAGGCCAGCCGCACGGAGTCCCGGGTGACTGCGACGTCGGCCGGGTCGCTGCCGACCGCGACCACCTGCCGGGTCAGTGCCGGCTCGACCCAGGAGCCCGCGGGCAGGCTGCCGGCCAGCGAGGCCTCCACCGGCGCCGACGGCTCGTCGGACAGGTCGACCGGCAGCGCGCGGCGCTTGCGACCGTCGAGGGCGTCCAGGCAGACGTTGGTCGCGATCCGGTAGAGCCAGGACCTCAGTGCCCCGGGGCCCTGCAGCTTGTCCAGCGACCGCCAGGCCCGGACCATCGTGTCCTGCACGGCGTCCTCGGCGTCGAAGGAGGAGCCGAGCATCCGGTAGCAGTAGCCGGTGAGCTCGGCGCGGTGCGTCGCCATCCGCGCCTCGAGGTCCGCACGGTCGACCACCCCGTCGTCGGGCGGGCTGAGCAGGTCGGTCACGGTGTCCTCGCAGTCGCTGGCGGGCCTACTGGTAGGTGACGAGCTCCGGCGTCGGCAGCACCTGCGCGACGGTCTCCTCGGGGGTGAGCATCGGCAGGTCCTCGTCGTAGAAGTTCTTCCAGCCCCAGTACAGCGGAGCGGGGGCCCCTTCGTGAAGGGTGTTCCAGGTGTCCTGCTTGGCACCCTGGCCGCCCTGGCCGTCGACGTGGACCATGATGGCGAGCTCGTCGCGGGAGGTGTCCAGCCGTTCGCGCTCGGTGATCATCCGCAGCTGGAACTGGTGCAGCACCAGCAGCTTCTGCGGCAGCGCGTTCGCCCGGGTGAGGTCGGCCAGCCAGGTCACGACCTGGTTGACCTCGTCGATGCCGACCTGGCCGATCTGGGTCAGGTGCACCTGGTCCGGGCGCAGCCGCCACTCCGGGTCCAGGGCCAGGCCGACGTAGGGCAGCTCGAGCAGGGACTGGTAGAGCTGGGCCTGGGTGAGGAAGTCCGTGCGGCCGGGCTGCAGGTCCAGCACCACGTAGAGCCCCGCGGCGCCCGCGGCCTCCACGTAGGGCCGCAGCGACTCGACGTCGGCCTCGGTGGAGTAGTTGCCGTCCGGCCCGGCCGAGGCCGACGCGACGGTGGCGATGACCTCGAACATCGGGACGACGGTCTTGTCGGGCACCAGCGCCGCGTAGGGCGCGGCCGTCTGCTCGGCCCGGGTGATCGACTCGGCCAGCGGCTGCTCCCCCAGGACGCCGAGCGCGCCGCCGTCGGGGTAGCCGTAGAGGGCCACGAAGAAGTGTTCGGGGAACAGCAGCTGCCCGCCACCGGGCAGCTGGGTGCCGCTCGCGGCGGTCGCGGTCTTCCAGTCCAGGCCGGGCACACCGGCGAAGTCCGCGCCCAGCGCGACGACGGCCGCCGGTCGCGCCGCCGCCAGCGCGTCGACGACGTCGGCCGACGCCCGGGGGTCGGTCTGCCCGCCGGTCAGCTCGACCTGCGCCCCGGCCGCCCGCGCGGTGGCCACACCGGCCAGCGACTCCGAGCTGCCGCTCGCCAGCACCACGACGTCGCTGAGCGGCGCGGCCCGCTCGACCGCGGGCAGCTCGCCCCCGGAGGCCTCGGGCCCCTCGTCGCCGGAGCCGTCGGCCCGCAACAGCGCGGTGCCCTCGTCCTGGAGGGCGGCGACCGCCGCGACCGCGCCGTCGGCGTCGACCGTCTCGGCGTCCCCGAGCTGCAGGCCGGTCGCGTCCTCGACGCCCTCCGCGGTCGGCGGGACGGTCACGACCTCGCGGTCGCCCGCGTCCAGGCCGGCGTCGCCGACGACGAGGACGTCGGTGGCACCGAGCCGGTCCAGCTCACCGACGGCGGGGTCCCCGGCGTCCCCGGTGCTCAGCAGCAACGGCACGCCCAGCCCGACCGCGGCCGAGGCGCCGGCCAGCTGGGCGGCCTCGTCGTCCAGCCCGGCGACGACGGCGACCGGGGAGCTGGTGAACAGCGCCCGGCTGGTCGAGACCGCGGAGGCGGCCGGGTCGGTGTCGGCGACCAGCGTGCTGGTCGCCGAGGGGGTGGCGGTGACCGGTGAGACGGCGGCCGCGTCGTCCTCACCTCCCCCGCCGGCGGAGCCGGTGCAGCCGGCCAGCAGCAGCACCCCCGCGATCGCGGCGGCGGACGGGACGGAGGCGGAGCGCATGGACCTTCTCTCGACGGGGCGGACCGGTCACGAGGGCCGGCGGACCGACCATAACCGGGCAGTCCCTTCGCCGAGGTCACGGTCTCGACACGTCGCTCCGCACCCCGGCCAGGACCCGGGAAACCGTTCGCGGCCCCCGCGGCCAGCCGGTAGACAGGCAGGCGTGACCGACCCGAGCGCACTGCGACCCGCCACCCCCGAGGACTGGCCGCGCTTCAGCCGCGCTATGTCGGTGGTGTTCGCCGAGGAGGCCACCGGGCCCTACGTCGACGAGGTCCCGCCCACCGCGGAGCTGGACCGCTCGCTGGCGCTGATCGGCGAGGACGGCCGGGTGCACGCCACCTCCGGCGTCTACAGCACGGAGCTGACGGTGCCCGGGGGCGCCGCCGTCCCCACCGCCGGGGTCACCTGGGTGACCGTCTCCCCCACGCACCGCCGCCAGGGCGTGCTCACCGCGGTGATGCGCCGCCAGCTGGACGAGGTGCACGCCGCCGGCCGCGAGCCGCTGGCCGCACTGTGGGCGGCCGAGTCCGGCATCTACGGCCGGTTCGGCTACGCCCCGGCGACCCGCCGCGGCGGGTGGACGACCGACCCCACCCGGCTGCGGTGGCGCCCCGACGCCCCGACGTCCGCGGGCACGGTCTCCCTGGTCGACGAGGCGGGGTACCGGGCCGGCGCGGTCGGCCTGTACGAGCGGTTGCGCCGCGAGGTGCCCGGCACCCTGGCCCGCGACGGGCGCTGGTGGGACCGCCGGCTGCGCGACGACAAGGAGCAGCGGGAGGGCGCCACGCCCCGCCAGCTCGTGCTGCACACCGAGCCCGACGGCACCGTGACCGGCTTCGCCGCCTACCGGGTCAAGGGCACCTGGACCGACGGCGGCGAGCCCTCGGGGACGCTGACCGTGCAGGAGGTCCGGGCTTCCACCCCGGCGGCGTACGCGGCGCTGTGGCGCCTGCTGCTCTCGGTGGACCTGGTCCGCACCGTGTCCTACCCGCTGGCCCCCGCCGACGAGGCGCTGCGCCACCTGGTGGCCAACCCGCGGCTGCTGGAGGAGCACCCGGCCGACGCGCTGTGGGTGCGGCTCGTGGACGTCGACCGTGCGCTGGCGGCGCGCCGGTACCCGGCCCCGATCGACCTGGTGATCGAGGTCCGGGACCCCTTCTGCCCGTGGAACGAGGGCCGCTGGCGGCTGTCGGGCCACCCGGCCGGTGGGTACTGCGGGCGCACCGACCGGGACCCGGACCTGGTGCTGGGCACCGAGGAGCTGGCCGCGGCCTACCTGGGCGGCACGTCCCTGGCCGCCCTGCAGGCCGCCGGGCGGGTCACCGAGGTCAGCCCGGGGGCGGTGACACTGGCCTCGACGTCGTTCTCCTGGCCGGTCGCGCCGTGGTGCGCCGACGAGTTCTGAGGCCGCTGGCTCAGACGCGGTAGGACCAGCTCGTCCGCACGTCGCGGCCGGGGAGGTCGGCCCGCCCGGTCGCCCACCGCAGCAGCGACCAGGGGTCCTCGTCCCCGGCGAGGTCGGGGAACAACCGGTCCAGCACCAGCCCGACGGCCGACTCCGGTGGCGCCCAGGGCAGGCCGAGGGCGTCGGCGACGTCGTCGGTGTGCAGCAGCAGCTCCGCGCAGCCCAGGGCGGCGAACCCGGTGGCGTCGGGCGGGCCGTCGGAGTGCGCGCCCACCTCGCCGGGCGGGGAGAGGGCGACGGTGCGGGCCAGCACCTCGCCCCAGGCACGCAGCCCGGTGAGCCGCTCACCCAGGTCGGCGTCGGGGCGGGGGTCGACGGTGTGTGCGTCGGCACCGGCGGGGCCCGCCACCAGGTCGTGGGCGTACCAGGACAGGCAACCGGCGACGTGGGCGACGACACCGGACACGTCGGTGCCCACGGCGGGCACCCGCACGGTCCCGTCGGGCACGGCGGCCAGCAGGTCGAGAGCGGCGGCCAGGGCCGCCCGCAGCTCAGCCTCCGGCGGGGTGGTGGCGCTCCTGCTCGTAGGCACTGACCAGTCCGATCCGGCGGACGTGCCGCTCGTCGTCGCTGAACGGGGTGGCGAGGAAGAGCAGCACCAGCTCGGTGGCCTCCTCGACGGTGTGCTGGCGGCCGCCGACGGCGACCACGTTGGCGTCGTTGTGCTGGCGGGCGAGCTCGGCGGTGGAGCGGTTCCAGACCAGCGCGGCCCGGACGCCGGGGACCTTGTTGGCCGCGATCTGCTCACCGTTGCCGGACCCGCCGATGACGATGCCCAGGCTGCCGGGCTCCACGACCACCCGCTCCCCCACCTCGATGCAGAACGGCGGGTAGTCGTCCTGGGGGTCGTAGTCGAAGGCGCCGCAGTCGACCGGCTCGTACCCGGCGTCGGCGACGGCCTGCAGGAGGTGTGCCTTCAGCTCGAGGCCGGCGTGGTCGGTGCCCAGGAAGACGCGCATGTCCCGATCCTCTCAGGACAGGCGCGCGGCCACCGGCAGGGGCAGCACCCGGAGCAGCCCGGCGACCGCGCGCCACGGCCACTCCGGCACGTAGGCACGCACCGGCTCCCGCTCGATCGCGGCGGTGAGCGCGTCGACGCCGGTGTCCAGGTCGACGGTGAACGGCCCGCGCCGGCCGGTGTTGATGTCGGTCTCGATGAAGCCCGGGTGCACGGTGGTCACCCGGATGCGGCGGGTCGCGCGGTCGCTGAGCAGGTCGGCACGGATCCCCTCGGCGAGGACTGCGTCGGCGGCCTTGGAGGTGGCGTACGCGGTCCGCGTGCCGCCCATGCCGCGGACCCCGGCGACCGAGCTGACCACCACCAGGTGGCCGTGGCCCTGAGCACGGAAGAGCGCGACGGCGGCCTCGCAGCAGGAGTGCGTGCCCAGCACGTTCGTCGTCAGCACCGCACGGTTGGGCCGCGCTCCCCCGGTGCCGACCGGGACGCCCTTGCCCAGGCCCGCGTTGGCGATGAACCGGTCCAGGCCGCCGAGCTCACCGGCCAGCCGCGGCACGACCTCGGCGACGGCGTCGGGGTCGTCCACGTCCAGAGCGGCGGTCACGACGGTGACCCCGGGGTGGGCGGCGGTCAGCTCCTCGCGCAGGGCCTCGAGCCGGTCGGTGCGGCGGGCGACCAGGGCGAGGTCGCGGCCCAGCGCTGCGAACCGGCGGGCCATCCCCTCGCCGAGCCCGGAGCTCGCGCCGGTGATGAGGATGCGCTGGCGGGTGGGGTGCGGCACCCGGTCAGGATGCCGCACCCGCACCCCGCACCCCGCAGGGCTCAGCCTCGCGAGATCTCCAGCGCGGACGCCGGGACGGTGGAGAAGTCCGGCTCCTCGGTGCGGGTGCGCTTGAGCTCCCAGAAGCCGGGCAGGTTGGCCAGCAGCACGGCCCCGTCGAAGGCCTTGCCGGCGTCCTCACCGGTGGGCACGCGGCTGATGACCGGGCCGAAGAAGGCGACGCCGTCGACGTGCACGACGGGGGTGCCGACCTCCTCGCCGACCGGGTCCATCCCCTCGTGGTGGCTGGCGCGCAGGGCCTCGTCGTACTCGGTGGAGCCGGCCGCGTCGGCCAGCGAGGCCGGCAGGCCGACCCGCTCCAGAGCGGGGGCGATGACGTCGGGCAGCTCGGCGCCCTCCTGGTGCCGCAGGGTGCCCATCGCGGTGTACAGGTCGCCGACCACCTCGGCACCGTGCTGCTGGGCGGCCGCGATCAGCACCCGGACCGGGCCCCACGCCTGGGCCATCATCTCCTGGTACTGCTCCGGCAGGTCCCGGCCCTCGTTGAGCACGGCCAGGCTCATCACGTGCCAGCTGACGTCGAGGTCGCGGACCTTCGAGGCCTCGATGACCCAGCGGCTGGTCAGCCAGGCCCAGGGGCACAGCGGGTCCACCCAGACGTCGACCTTGGCCCTGGCGGGTGCGCTCTGCGTGGTCTCGGACATGCGGACTCCTCGAGTCGGTGGGGGGTGGGGCGGGAGGTCTGCCGCGTCAAGGACGCGGGGTGCCCGGGTTGTTCCCGGCCCGGTGTCCGGCCACACGCCCGTACAGCGCAGGCACACGCCCGCACAGCACACCCGGCGCCCCCCGTCAACGCCCCCCGCGGCGGCCCTCGTGGGAGGCTGCCCCGGTGGCTGTTCCCAACCTGACCCGCGACGCCGCTGCGGCGCGCGCCCAGCTCCTGACCGTGCACGCGTACGACCTGCAGCTCGACGTCACCGACGGCGCCGGTCACCCCGGCGAGGAGACGTTCCGGTCGACGACGACGGTGCGCTTCGACGCGGCCACCCCGGGCGAGGGGACCTCCATCGACCTGGTGGCCGAGCGCGTGCGGGCCGCGACCCTCAACGGCACCGCGCTCGACGTCTCGGGCTACACCGAGGAGGGCGGCCTGGCGCTGCCCGGCCTGGCTGCCAGCAACGAGCTCGTCGTCGACGCCGACTGCCGCTACTCCCGGACCGGCGAGGGCCTGCACCGCTTCGTGGACCCCGAGGACGGGGCCGTCTACCTGTACACGCACTTCGAGCCCGCCGAGGCCAAGCGCGTGTTCGCCTGTTTTGACCAGCCCGACCTCAAGGGCGAGTTCACCGTGCACGTGACCGCGCCCTTCGACTGGCAGGTCGTGTCCAACACCGGCGGGCGGACCATCGAGGCCGGCGAGGCCGGCTCCCAGCTCGTGCACTTCGAGCCGACCAAGCGGATCTCCACCTACCTGGTCGCGCTGATCGCCGGCCCGTACGCCAAGGTCACCGACTCCCACGAGGGGCTGCCGCTGGGCATCTACTGCCGGGCCTCGCTGGCGCAGTACCTGGACCCGGACGAGATCTTCACCGTCACCAAGCAGGGCTTCGACTTCTACCACCGGGTCTTCGACTACCCGTACCCCTTCGACAAGTACGACCAGCTCTTCGTGCCCGAGTTCAACGCCGGGGCGATGGAGAACGCCGGGGCGGTGACGTTCCTGGAGGACTACGTCTTCCGGTCGCGCACCAGCCGGGCCCGCTACGAGCGTCGCGCCGAGACGATCCTGCACGAGCTGGCGCACATGTGGTTCGGCGACCTGGTGACCATGCGCTGGTGGGACGACCTGTGGCTCAACGAGTCCTTCGCCACCTACATCTCGACGCTGTGCCAGGCCGAGGCCACCGAGTACACGACCGCCTGGACGACGTTCGCCAACACCGAGAAGTCCTGGGCCTACGCCCAGGACCAGCTGCCCTCGACGCACCCGATCGCCGCGGACATGGTCGACGTCGCCGCGGTCGAGGTGAACTTCGACGGCATCACCTACGCCAAGGGCGCCTCGGTGCTCAAGCAGCTGGTCGCCTACGTCGGACAGGACGCGTTCCTGGCCGGGGTGCGCCGCTACTTCCGCACCCACGAGTACGGCAACACCACGCTGGCCGACCTCCTCGGCCCGCTGTCGGAGGCCACCGGCCGGGACCTGTCGGCCTGGGCGCAGCAGTGGCTGCAGACCAGCCAGGTCAACACGCTGCGTCCGGTCTCCGAGACCGACGCCGACGGCCGGTACCGCTCCTTCGCCATCGAGCAGACCGCCGTCGCCGAGCACCCGGTGCTGCGTGACCACCGGCTGGCCGTGGGGCTGTACACCGCGGGTCCCGACGGGCTGACCCGCACGCACCGGGTGGAGCTCGACGTCACCGGCGCGCGCACCGAGGTGCCCGAGCTGGCCGGCCACCCGGCGGCGGACCTCGTGCTGGTCAACGACGACGACCTGACCTACGCCAAGCTGCGCCTGGACGAGCGGTCGCTGGCGACGCTGCGCACCAGCATCGGCGACCTGCCCGACCCGCTGGCCCGGGCCCTGTGCTGGTCGGCGGCCTGGGACATGACCCGCGACGGCGAGCTCGCCGCCCGCGACTGGGTGGCCCTGGTGCTGGCCGGCGTGGACGCCGAGACCGAGATCAGCGTGGTGCAGTCGCTGCTGGCCCGGGTGCAGGCCGCACTGGGCAACTACGCCGACGCGGCGTGGGCCGAGACCGGCTGGACGGCGCTGGCGGACAAGGCCCTGGCCTCCCTGCGCAGCGCCGAGCCCGGCTCGGACGCCCAGCTGCAGTGGTCCCGCACGCTGGCCGGCACCGCCCGCAGCGAGGAGCAGCTGGCCGTGCTGCGGGGCCTGCTGGACGGGTCCGTCGAGGTGCCCGGCCTGACCGTGGACGCCGAGGCGCGCTGGTCGTTCCTGCAGGGCCTGGTCGCCGTCGGCGCGGCCGGGGACGCCGAGATCGACGCCGAGGCCGCCCGGGACGCCACCGCCACCGGTGCCCGGCGCACCGCGACCGCCCGGGCGCTGCGTCCGACGGCTGCGTCCAAGGCCGACACCTGGCAGCGCGCCTTCCAGGACGAGTCCATCGCGAACTCGACCCACGAGGCGATGGTGGCCGGGTTCTGGCACCCGGCCCAGCGCGAGCTGACCGCGCCCTACGTGGAGCGCTACTTCGCCGACATCGCCCCGCTGTGGGACCGGCGTCCGGGCGAGATCGCCAAGAACGCCGTGGAGTACCTCTTCCCCAAGCAGGTCTCCCCGGCCACCGTCGAGGCGGCCGACGCCTGGTTGGCGCAGGAGGACCACCCGGCGCCGCTGCGCCGGCTGGTCAGCGAGGGGCGTGACGGCGTGGCCCGCTCGCTGCGCGCCCAGCAGCGCGACGCCGAGGCCGGCCGCAACCAGGCCTGAGTCGGCGACCCGACGCCCTCCCCGACGACCGGGGAGGGCGAGCGGGGAGGGCTGGTGGCTCTCACGCCGCCGGGTCCGGCACCCGGAAGCCGCGGACGACCAGCCACACCGCCAGGGACAGCTCCCACGCCGCGATCGGCAGGGCGGCCAGTCCGGCGAGGGCGGTGCCCTGCTCGTACACCCCGGTGGCGATCGCGACGTCGGAGGCCAGCAGCAGGGGTGCGCCGGCCAGGCCGACCAGCGGGATCGCCCGCGGCACCAGGCCCGACCGCAGCAGCAGCGAGCCCAGGGTCAGTGCGCAGAGGACCGGCATCAGGCTCTGTCCCAGCAGGAACGTGCCCTCGTAGACGGCCAGCAGGGCGCGCCCGACGACGGCCGTCGAGCCCGGGTCCGCGGTGGCCTGCTGCGGCAGACCGACCAGGGCCAGCACGCTGATGACGCCGACCAGCACCAAGGCGCCCTCGACCACGCGTGCCGCGAGGTAGCCCAGTGCCGCCCGCTCGCCGTGCCGGCGCACGACGGGGAACAGCACGACCGCGGTGGCCACGCAGGACAGCGCCAGCCCGACCTCCAGCAGCGCACCGACCACCACACCCGTGCGGTCGGCGGCGTCGAGGACCTGCCCCGGCCGCTCCCGCAGGGGTGCGTAGAGGGCGAGCGTCGGTACCGAGGTGAGGAAGGTGACCAGGTAGAGCAGACCGGCGGTCCGCGCGGTGGTCCGCGACGGCGCGACGACGGGTGCGGGTGCGAGGGCGGTGGTGCTCACGGGTGCTCCTCCGACTGTGGGTGTACGACGTACACCCGGTGGCCGGGAGGTTAGGTGTACGTTGTCCACCAGGTCAAGGGATGTCGCCACCCCACCCTTCCCGCCCAGGAGGTCACCGGTGCCCGGACGTGCGGACCCCGCTGCCCCCGCCGCCCCGCGGGCACGACTGAACCGCGACCGGGTGCTCGTCGCCGCGGTCGCCCTGGCCGACGAGACCGGCCTGGCCGGGCTGAGCATGCGCAGGCTGGCCCAGGAGCTCGGCGTCGTCCCGATGGCGCTGTACAAGCACGTGGCAGACAAGGAGGCGCTGCTCGACGGCATGGTCGACCTCGTCATCGAGGGCTTCGACCCGCCGGAGGAGGCGCTGCCGGGCATCGACGCCGTCCGGCACCGGGTGCTCGCGGCCCGGCGAGCGGTCCGGCGTCACCCGTGGGCGCGGCAGGCGATCGAGTCGCGCACCCGGCGGACGCCGACCGTGCTCGGTCACATGGACGCCGTCGCGGGGACCCTCCGGGCGGCCGGGTTCTCGGTCGACCTGACCCACCACGTGATGCACGCGCTGGGCAACCGCATCTGGGGGTTCAGCCCCGAGCTCTTCGACGCCCCGCCGGAGGACGGGCCGGCCCCGACACCGCAGGCCCAACAGGCGATGGCGGCCGACTTCGCAGAGCGCTTCCCGCACGTGCTGGAGATCGCGCTGGAGGCGACCCGGGGGGACCTGTCCGGCGTGGGGCAGGGGTGCGACGAGGACTTCGAGTTCGCCTTCGCCCTGGACCTGCTCCTGGACGGGGCCCAGCGCCTGCAGCGCAGCGGCTGGACCTCGCCCCGTCGGTGACCGGGGTGCCCCGGTCTAGTGCCTGGCGCGGTGGGCCGCGGGGTGCCCGGCCTGGTCGGAGAGCTGACGCAGGCCGTTGACGATGCCGCCGACCAGGTCGCCGGAGCCGAACGAGCTGGTCATCGACAGCACCGCGAGGGCGCAGGCGCGGTCGGGCAGCCGGCGGGCCGCCGCGGAGCCGGTCACGACCTCGAGGACGCGCTGGTCGGGCGACACGGCGATCAGGACCGAGTGGGTGGTGTCCTCGCCGGAGCGGGCGTGCAGGTCCTCGGCGCCCGCGCGGGTGTCGGCGGGCAGCTCGCCGATGTAGAGGGTGAAGCGCAGCCCGGTCTCCCGGGAGGACATGGTCAGCGCCTCGTCGAGCCGGGCCAGCTCGGCGGGGGTGAACGGGGCGGGAGCGGTGCCGCCCTCGCCCTCCTGGCCGTCGACGATCGGCTCTCGGGTGCCGGCGAGCTCGGTGGCCATCAGCGGGTGCTGCCTCTCTGCGGGGTCGGTAGGGACGTGCTCACGCGGGGGCTCACCAGGTGCCGCGGGCGCCGCCGGAGGCGGTGCGCGTCACGGCGGGCGTGCTCGGGGCGTGCGGGGCCTGGCCGATCGCCAGCGCGGAGGCCCGGGCGCCGGTGGGGATGGCCTCGTGCTCGCCGTGCTCGCCGTGCTCGTCGTGTGCGGCACCGCCGGCGCGGTGCGGCTCGTACCAGACCGGCGCGTGGCCCCAGGGCTTGCCGGGCTTGTACCGGTCCCGGTTCTTCAGCGCGGGCAGCATCACCAGGGCGGCCACGACGAGCATGAACGCCAGCGGCGCCACCAGGAAGACGAGCAGGGTCTCGACGACGGTCACGCCCGGCAATCTACCGGGGCCCCCCGGGACCGGCTCACCAGACCGGAGGGTGTCGGTGCGCCCACGGCCGGGCCTGCTCCAACTGGGCGGCCAGCGCGATCAGGGTGACCTCGTCGGCGGGGCGGCCGACCAGCATGGTGCCGATCGGCAGGCCGTCCGCGGTCCACCACAGCGGCACGCTGACCGCCGGCTGTCCGGTGACGTTGTAGACGGCGGGGAACGCGGCGTAGGCCTTCTGCCGCTCGAAGTCCGCGGCGCCGTCCCCGTCGTGGTCGAACCAGCCAACCGGGCGCGGGGTGTCGGTGCAGATCGGTGCCAGCAGGACGTCGAAGGCGTCGGTGGCCTGCACGAACCGGCGGCTGAAGACCCGGAGGGTGAAGAGCGCGTCCATCGCCTCCCGGGCCGAGAGCGCCAGCCCGCGCTCGCGCAGGTACCGGGTCAGCGGGCGCAGCAGCGGGACCTGGGCCTCGCCCACCGGCAGGGTGGCCCCCGACAGCGACCAGACCGTCTCGAACGCGGCCAGCACCTGGTCGGTGAGCGGTGCTGCCGGCAGGTCGACGACCTCGTGGCCGAGGGACTCCAGCAGGGCGGAGGCGTCGTCGAAGGCGGCCGACACCTCGGGGGCCAGCTGCACACCGGGCATCCCGGAGTCGCGGTAGCGCCCCACCCGCAGTCGCCCGACGGGCCGGTCCGCGGCGGCCAGGAAGGTCTCCCCCGGCGGCAGCGGCGGCGCCCAGCTGGGGTCGCCGACGACGGGTCCGGCCATGGCGTCGAGCATCGCCGCGGCGTCCCGGACGGTGCGCGCCAGCGGGCCCTGCACGCCCAGACCGGTGATCTCGGCGCCCAGCGGGGCGCTGCTCACCCGCCCGCGGGTGGTCTTGATGCCGACCAGGCCGTTGATGCCGGCCGGGATGCGGATCGAGCCCCCGCCGTCCGAGCCCTGCGCGAAGGGCACCATCCCGGTGGCGACGGCGGCCGCCGCTCCCCCGCTGGACCCACCGGCCAGCCGGGTGGTGTCCCACGGGCAGCGGGCGGGGCCGGCGACGTCGTTGTCGGTGTAGCAGGGGAACCCGAACTCCGGGGTGTTGGTCTTGCCCAGGCTGATCGTGCCGGCGGCGGCCAGCGCGGTGACGACGTGGTCGTCGACGGTCGGCACGTGGTCGGCCATCGCCGCGGAGCCGAAGGTGGTGCGCACGCCGGCCGTGAGGTTCAGGTCCTTGATCCCGGTCGGGACGCCGAGCAGCGGTGGCAGCTCACCACCGGCGGCCAGCAGCCGTTCCGCCGCGGCGGCCGCGGCCCGGGCCCGGTCGGGGGTGACGGTCACCCAGGCCCCGATGCCGGCGTCCAGGGCCTGGATGCGGGCCAGGTGGTGGTCGACCAGCTCGGTGGGGCTGGCCTGCCCCGACCGGACGGCCGCGGCCTGCTCCAGCGCGGTCAGCTCGTGCAGCTGCGTCATGGCCGGGACGCTAGCGGGGCATGATCGGCACCGTGACGACCCGTGCCGACGCCCAGGCGCTCGACGCCGCCGACCCGCTGGCCGCCTTCCGCGACCGGTTCACCGGCGACGGACCCGACGGCAGCTGGGACGACGGCCCGGACCGCCGGCTCTACCTGGACGGCAACTCGCTGGGCCGGCTGCCCCGCGCGACACCGGCCGCGGTCGCCCGGGTCGTGGAGCAGGAGTGGGGCGCCGGGCTGGTCGGGTCCTGGTCGCAGTGGGTCTCCCAGGCCGGCCGGGTCGGCGACGCGCTGGCCGCCGGGGTGCTGGGCGCCCGTCCCGGCGAGGTGCTGGTCAGCGACTCGACGTCGATCGACCTGTTCAAGCTGCTGGTGGCCGGCTGTGACGCCCGGCCGGGCCGCGACGTCGTCGTGTGCTGCGCCGACGACTTCCCCACCGACCGGTACGTGGTGGCCGGGGTGGCAGCACAGAAGGGCCTGACCGTCCGCGAGGTCGCGGCCGACATCGACGCCGGGCTCGACCTGGACGTGCTGGCCGCGGCGCTGGACGGGCGGGTCGCCGTCGTGGTGCTGTCGCTGGTGGCCTACCGCTCGGGCGCGCTGGTCGACCTGGCCGCGGTCACCGCGCTGGCCCGCGAGCACGGCGCGCTGGTGCTGTGGGACCTCAGCCACGCCGCGGGGTCGGTCGAGGTGGACCTCGACGCGGGTGGGGCCGACCTCGCCGTGGGCTGCACCTACAAGCACCTCAACGGGGGTCCGGGGGCGCCGGCCTTCCTCTACGTCCGGCGGGAGCTGCAGGCCGACCTGCGCCAGCCGGTGTGGGGCTGGTTCGGCCAGCGCGACCAGTTCGCGATGGGCCCCGAGTACGACCCGGCCCCCGGGGTGGACCGCTTCGCCGTCGGCACGCCGCCGGTGCTGGCCACCGCTGCCGTCGAGGTGGGCGTGGGGATCACCGCGGAGGCCGGCATCGCCGCGGTCGCCGCCAAGGGCCGCGCGCTGACCGACCTGCTGGTCGCGCTCGCCGACGAGCGGCTGCCGGCCCTGCAGCTGGCCTCGCCGCGGGACGCCGCCCGCCGCGGGGCGCACGTGAGCTTCGCCCACCCGCAGGCCTGGCAGCTGACCCAGGCGCTGGTCGACCGGGGCGTCGTCCCGGACTTCCGGACGCCGGACCGGGTGCGCTTCGGCCCGGCGCCGCTCTACACCCGCTTCGTCGACGTCTTCGACGCCGTCGAGCGGCTGGCCGACGTGCTGGCGACCGGGGCGCACGAGGGCTACCCGACCCGGCGCAGCCGGGTCACCTGAGCCCTCAGGCCGGGACGCTCTCGGCCAGGCCCAGCCAGCTGCGCCAGCGCGGGTCGACGGCGCGGTGGCCCAGCAGCCGCCAGGCCGACCCGCTCGGGGCGACCGGCGGGTGCGGCAGCGTCCAGCCCAGCTCGGCCAGCGACCGGTCGGCCTTGGTGTGGTTGCACCGCCGGCAGGCCGCGACGACGTTGTCCCAGCTGTGCGTGCCACCCCGGCTGCGCGGCCACACGTGGTCGATGCTGGTGGCCGGGGCACCGCAGTAGACGCACGTCGAGCCGTCCCGGGTGAAGACGGCGCGGCGGGACAGCGGGACCTGCGCCGGGTAGGGCACCCGCACGTACCGGGTCAACCGGACGACGACCGGCACGGGCAGCGCCACGAGCTCGGCGTGGCAGAACACGTCCGAGACGTCGACCGGCTCGGCCTTGTGGGCCAGCACGAGCACGATGGCCCGCCGGCTGGACACCACGCACAGCGGCTCGTACGTCGCGTTGAGCAGCAGGGTGGCCGCAGTCGTGGCAGCGGGCGGCACGGGACCGGGGCGGGTGTCGCGCCGCGGGCCCGGCGGGCCCGACGCGGACGACGACCCGAGTGCGGTGAGCGGCACGGGGCACCTCCGTCAGCCCCGGACCGCCGGGGTGCTGCACGACCCACGGGCACCCCCATCCTGCACCGCCCAGGTGACGAACGGGCAAACGAGTTGTCGGGGGTGGTGGCTACCGTCGGCGCGTGACCGCCTCGCCCGACCTGCGCCCGGACCCCGCCCTCGCCCCCCGGCTCGACCTCGTCGAGGACCTGCACGGCCACCGCGTCGCCGACCCCTACCGCTGGCTGGAGGACGCCGCCGACCCGCGGACCTCGGACTGGTCCGCGGCGCAGGACGAGTACGCGACCGCCCTGCTGGGCGCGCTCCCGGACCGGGAGGCCTTCGCCGCGCGGCTGTCCGATCTGGTCCGCTCCGGCGCCGTGGGGCTGCCCGCGTGGCGGGCCGGCCGCGCCTTCTCCACCCGCCGCGACCCCGGCCAGGAGCACGCGGTGCTGCGGGTGCGCGAGCCAGACGGCACCCACCGAGTGCTGGTCGACCCGGTGCAGCTGGACCCTGCCGGCACCACGACGCTGGACGCCTGGTCGCCCTCCCCCGACGGCACCCGGTTGGCCTACCAGGTCTCGGTGGGCGGCGACGAGGAGTCCCGGCTCTTCGTCCTGGACGTGGCCACCGGGGAGCTGCTGGACGGTCCGGTCGACCGCTGCCGCTACTCCCCCGTCGCCTGGCTGCCCGGGGGCGAGGAGCTCTTCTACGTCCGCCGGCTGGCCGCCTCCGACGTCCCGGCCGGTGAGGAGCAGTTCCACCGGCGGGTGTGGCGGCACCGGGTCGGCGCCGACCCGGCCACCGACGTGCTGGTGCACGGGGAGGGCCTGGACCCCACCAACTACTACGGCGTGCGGGTCTCCTCCGACGGCCGCTGGCTGGTCGTCTCGGCCTCGGCCGGCACCGCCCCCCGGGACGACGTGTGGCTGGCCGACCTGCACGGGGACGGGGCGTTGGCACCGCTGCAGGTCGGCGTGGACGCCCAGACCTCGGCGTGGGTGGCCCGGGACGGGCGGCTGTGGCTGTTCTCCGACCGGGACGCCCCGCGTGGTCGGCTCGCCGTCGCCGACCCGGCCGACCCCGGCACCTGGGCGCCCGCCGCCTGGACCGAGGTGATCGCGCAGTCCGAGGACGGCGTGCTCACCGACGTCGCCCTGGTCGACGGCGCAGACGGGTCGTTGCAGGTCCTCGCCGTCCACGCCGTGGACGCCACCGACCGGTTGTCCCTGTGGGCCGCCGACGGCTCGGGCCGGGTCGGGGAGGTGCGGGTGCCGCCGGGGTCGATCGCCGGGGTGAGCGCCCCGCCCGAGGGCGGGACGTCGGCGTGGGTGGGCTACACCGACCACGCCACCCCGCCGTCGGTGCTGCGCTGGGACGCCGCCGACCCCACCGCGCTGACCGACTGGGAGCGGGCCCCCGTCGCCGGCGCCGTCCCTGACGTCGTCGTCACCGAGACCCGTGCGACCTCGGCCGACGGCACCCCGGTGCACCTGTTCGTCGTCGCCCTGGAGGGCGCACCCTCGACCCCGCGGCCCACCGTGCTCTACGGCTACGGCGGGTTCAACGTGTCGCTGACCCCGGGCTACAGCGCGCAGACGCTGGCCTGGGTCGCCGCCGGCGGGGTGTGGGCCGTGGCCAACCTGCGGGGCGGGTCCGAACACGGTGAGGAGTGGCACCGCGCGGGCATGCGCGAGCGCAAGCAGAACGTGTTCGACGACTTCGCCGCTGCCGGTGAGCACCTGGTGGCCCAGGGCTGGACGACCCACCCCCAGCTGGCCGTCTTCGGCGGTTCCAACGGGGGTCTGCTGGTCGGCGCGACGCTGACCCAGCGCCCCGACCTGGCCGCGGCCGTCGTGTGCAGCGCCCCGCTGCTGGACATGGTGCGCTACGAGCTCTTCGGGCTGGGCCGGACGTGGAACGACGAGTACGGCACCGCGGCCGACCCCGAGGAGCTGGGCTGGCTGCTGGGGTACTCGCCCTACCACCGGGTGGTCGAGGGTGCGGCGTACCCGGCGGTGCTGATCACCACCTTCGAGTCCGACACCCGGGTGGACCCGCTGCACGGCCGCAAGCTGGCCGCGGCACTGCAGCACGCCACCTCCGGGGCCGCGCCGATCGTGCTGCGGCGCGAGGTGGCGGTGGGCCACGGGGCGCGTGCGGTGAGCCGTACGGTGGGTCTGGCGGCGGACCAGCTCGCCTTCCTGGCGGCGCACACCGGGCTCTCTGCCCGCTGACCCCGCACCCCCCCGCCGACGGCCGGCCCCGGCCGCGCGCCGTCCCAGACCCGGACGGCACAGCCGTGCCCGTGAGCACCCGGGGACCTGGCGACGGCGCGGGTCGACCGACGACCCCGATGCACCTGGGAGACTCCTGCAGTGATGAGCACAGCACTGTCCGTCACCGCGGCGGCGACCGACGGCCTGGACGCCCCGAGCTGCGTCACCGACGACTCGTCCTCGTTGTGCGCCCGGCTCTACGAGTGGTTCGGCATGGACTGGTTGGCCGCGAACGCGCAGACCCTGGTGGCGACCCCGCTGCGGATCCTGCTGATCGTGGTGGTGGCACTGGTCGCGCGGGCGGTCATCAACCGCACGATCCGCCGGCTGACCGACCGCACCGCCACCGGTCAGATGCCGACGATCCTCAAGCCCCGCCGCACCAAGGGCCCCGGGCCCTCCCACCAGCAGGTGGTCGAGCAGGTCGCCGAGCGCCGCACCCAACGCTCGGAGGCGGTCGGGTCGGTGCTGCGCAGCTTCGCCTCGATCGTCGTGTTCTTCATCGCGATCGTGCTGGTGCTGGGTGAACTCGGCATCAACCTGGCCCCCATCGTCGCCTCGGCCGGTGTCGTCGGCGTCGCGCTGGGCTTCGGCGCGCAGAACCTGATCAAGGACTTCATCGCCGGGATCGGGATCATCCTGGAGGACCAGTACGGCGTGGGCGACGTCGTCGACCTGGGTGAGGCCAGCGGCACGGTCGAGGCCGTGGGGCTGCGGATCACCCGACTGCGCGACGTCAACGGCGTGGTCTGGTACGCCCGCAACGGCGAGGTCCTGCGGGTGGGCAACAAGAGCCAGGGCTACGCCCAGGTCGTCATCGACATCCCGGTCGCCCACGACACCGACCTCGAGAACTGCCGCACGGTCATCCAGGAGGTCGGGGACGCCGTCTACGCCGAGCCCGAGTGGGCGCAGGTCATCCTGGACCAGCCCGAGTCGCTGGGCGTGGAGTCCATCACCGCCCAGGGCATCCTCATGCGCCTGCAGGTCCGCACGACGAACGCCGACCAGTGGCGGGTCGGCCGCGAGCTGCGGATGCGGCTGCAGGAGCGCTTCGCCACCGAGGGCATCAAGATCCCGCTGCCCACCTTCGGGGCCCCGGCCACGGGGGCTGCGCCCTGAGCCACCGCGCCCCGGAGGAGGTGGCCGCAGACCGGCCGGCCAGCTACCGGTCGGTGTTCGCGGTGCCGGAGTTCCGTCCGCTCTTCGGGTCCTACCTGCTCTCGACCATCGGCGACGAGCTGGCCCGGCTGGCCCTCACCGTGCTGGTCTACCAGCGGACCGGGTCGGCGCTGCTGAGCGCGGCCACCTTCGCGATCAGCTACCTGCCGTGGCTGCTGGGCGGGCCGGTGCTCTCGGCGCTGGCCGACCGGTTCCCCCGCCGCACGGTGCTCGTGGCCAGCGACGCGGCCCGGGCCGTGCTGGTGGGGGTCATGGCCCTCCCCGGCATGCCGCTGCCGGCGCTGCTGGTGCTGCTGCTGGCGGTGTCGGTCTGCTCGCCGCCGTTCGAGTCCGCGCGGTCGGCGCTGACCGCGGACATCCTCACCGACGACCGCTACGCCGTGGCGACCTCGGTGACCGGGATCCTGCAGCAGGTCTCCCAGATCGGCGGGTTCCTGCTCGGCGGGTTCCTGGCGACCGCGTTCACGCCGTCCCTGGCACTGGCGGTCAACGCCCTCACCTTCGCGGTGTCCGCGATCTGGCTGACAGCCGGTCTGCAGCGGCGGCCGGCGCCGGTGCCCGAGGACGGGACGGACCCGGGCACGGTGCTGACCGACGTGGGCCGCGGCCTGCGTCTGGTGCTGGGCACCCCGCGACTGGCCTCGATCGTCGCCGTCCTGTGGGTCGGCGTGCTGTTCGTCAACGGCCCCGAGGGGATCGTCACACCGCTGTCGGTGGAGCTGACCGGCTCGGCCGCGCTGGTCGGGGTGCTGCTGTCCGCCCAGCCCGCGGGCACGATCGTGGGGGCGGTGCTGGTCGGCCGGTTCACCTCCCCGGCCCGGCGCGAGCAGCTCATGGTGCCGCTGGTGGTGCTGTCCCTCGTGCCGCTGGTGCTCGTGTGGCCCGCCCTGCACCTGGGCGGCACCGGGGCCCTGGTCGCGGTCACCGCGCTGCTGGCGCTGTCCGGCGCCGGGTCGGCCTGGACCATCCCGCTCAACGTGGTCTTCGTGCAGGCCGTGCCCTCGGCCTACCGGGGTCGCGCCTTCGGGGTCGCGATCGCCGGGCTGTTCGGGGCCCAGGGGCTGGGCGCGGTGGGCGCCGGGGCGCTGGCGTCGGAGCTCCCACCGACGGCCGTCGTCGGGGTGCTGGGCGCCGTCGGCCTGGTCGCCGTCGTCCCGACGCTGGTGGCACTGGTCCGCACCCGCCCACCCACGGACGCCGGGACTGCGGGACCATCGAGGGCATGAGCGAGTCGAGTCGGCCCCTCCCCTCGGCACGCACCTTCTACGCCGAGGTCGGCGGGGCCCCCACCTTCCACGCCCTGGTGGCGCACTTCTACGCCGGGGTCAGGCAGGACCCGGTGCTGGCGCCGCTGTACCCGCAGGACGACTGGGAGGGCGCCGAGGACCGGCTGCGCGGCTTCCTGGAGCAGTACTGGGGCGGCCCGACCACCTACTCCCAGGAGCGCGGGCACCCCCGGCTGCGGATGCGGCACGCGCCCTTCGCCATCGCCGAGCCCGAGCGCGACGCGTGGCTGCGCAACATGCGCGCCGCCGTGGACTCGCTGGACCTGACCCCCGAGCAGGACGCCACCCTCTGGGGCTACCTGGAGATGGCCGCCCGGTCGATGCAGAACCGCTGGACCGAGCCGGCCGAGGGCGACCTCTCCCCCTGACCCGCCCCACCCGCACCAGCTGACAGCGCCGTCGGCGTGCCCCCGAGACCCGCTGGAGCACCCGTGACCACCACCCCCGACGCATCCGCCGCCACCGACTGGTGGCGCGACGCGGTCTTCTACCAGGTCTACATCCGGTCCTTCGCCGACGGCGGGGACGACGGCGTCGGCGACCTCGCCGGCATCCGGGCCAAGCTGCCCGAGCTGGTCGCGCTGGGCGTCGACGCGCTGTGGATCAACCCGTTCTTCCCCTCGCCGATGGCCGACCACGGCTACGACGTGTCCGACCCCCGCGACGTCGAGCCGGTGTTCGGCACCCTGGCCGAGTTCGACGCGCTGCTGGCCGAGGCGCACGAGGCGGGCATCCGGGTGACCATCGACCTGGTGCCCAACCACACCTCCGACCAGCGCGAGTGGTTCCAACAGGCACTGGCCGCGGGCCCCGGGTCGGCCGAGCGGGCCCGCTACGTCTTCCGGGACGGGCAGGGCGCCGACGGTGCGCAGCCGCCGAACAACTGGCCCTCGATCTTCGGCGGTCCGGCGTGGACCCGGGTCGCCGACGGGCAGTGGTACCTGCACCTGTTCGCCCCCGAGCAGCCCGACCTGGACTTCACCCACCCCGAGGTGCTCGCCGACCTGGAACAGACGCTGCGCTTCTGGCTGGACCGCGGGGTCGACGGCTTCCGGATCGACGTGGCGCACGGGATGGTCAAGGCCGAGGGCCTGCCCGACGTCGACTTCGACGAGGCCGGCCTGTTCGACGACCACGGTCCGGGCGACCCGCGGCTGGACAACGACGGTGTGCACGACGTCCACCGGGCGGTCCGCCGGGTGATGGACGCGTACCCCGGCACGATGACCGTGGGCGAGGTCTGGGTCTCCGACGACGAGCGGCTGGCCCGGTACCTGCGCCCGGACGAGCTGCACTCGGCGTTCAACTTCCGGCTGCTCACCGCCGACTGGGACGCCGCCTCCCTGCGTGATGCCGTCGTGCACTCCCTGGCCTCGGTCGAGCAGACCCCGGCGCCGGCGTGCTGGGTGCTGTCCAACCACGACCGCCCGCGGCACGTCACCCGCTACGGCGACGGCGAGCTCGGCACCCGCCGGGCGCGGGCCGCGGCCCTGCTGCAGCTCGCGCTGCCCGGGATGGCCTTCCTCTACAACGGCGACGAGCTGGGCATGCCCGACGTCGACCTGCCCGACGAGGCCCTGACCGACCCGGTCTGGGAGCGCTCGGGGCACACCGAGCGCGGCCGGGACGCCTGCCGCATCCCGGTGCCGTGGAGCGGCGACGCCCCGCCGTACGGCTTCACCAGCGGCTCGGACACCTGGCTGCCGATGCCGGCGGGCTGGGCCGGGCTCACCGCGCAGGCCCAGGACGGTGACCCCGACTCGATGCTGTCGCTGTACCGGTCCGCGCTGCACACCCGTCGGACCTCCCCGCTGGTCCGCGGCGGGCTGACCTGGCTGCCGGCCCCGGAGGGCTGCCTGGCCCTGCGCCGGGACGGCGGCCTGGTCCTGCTGGTCAACCTCTCCGGCGCGCCGGTGCCACTGCTGCCGGGTGACGTGCTGCTGGCCAGCGCCGACGTGACCGGTGGGACGCTGCCGCACGACGCGGCGGTCTGGCTGCGGGACTGACCCCGGGCCCGCCCGGCGCCTCCCGGACCCCTCGGTCCGGGAGGCGCCGGGGGCGGGCACGGGTAGCATCGATTCCGACACGACCCGTGACGAATGTGGTGACGCGCGACCCGTTCGTCCCCGCTGACCAGCCCAGGAGGCCGTCCGGCATGGCCCTGCTGCAGGTGGACGGACTCGTCAAGACCTTCGGCGCCCGCCGCGTGCTGCAGGGGGTCTCCTTCGCGCTGGACGGCGGGGAGGTCGTCGGTCTGGTCGGCGCCAACGGCGCCGGGAAGTCCACCCTGGGCGACGTCGTGGCCGGCACCACGCCCCCCGACGGCGGGTCGATGACCCTCGACGGGCGGCCCTACGCACCGCTGTCCCCCGAGGACGCCCGCCACCTGGGGGTGGGCGTGGTCGAGCAGCTGGTCCGCATCGACCCGCAGCTGACCGTGGCGCAGGCCCTGGCCCGGGGCGGCGACGCCGCCGGGCTCTCCGAGCGGGTGCTGCGTGACCGCGCCCGGGCGGTGCTCGCCGAGGTGGGCCTGGAGCTGGACCCCGACCTGCTGGTGGGCGACCTGCCCCGGTTCGTGCACGGCCTGGTCGAGACCGCCCGGGTGCTGGCCGAGGACACCCGGCTCGTCGTCCTGGACGAGGTGTCGGCCGCGCTGACGCCCACCGAGGTGCTCGCCCTGCACGCCGTGGCCCGCCGGCTGCGGGAGCAAGGCCGCGGGGTGCTCTACATCAGCCACCGGCTGCCCGAGATGCTCGAGGTGGTCGACCGGGTGCTGGTGCTGCGCGAGGGCGTCATCGCCGCCGACTCCCCGGCCCGGGACCTCGACCCGGCCCGGCTGGCCGCCGCCACCCTCGCCCCCGCCCCGCTGACGCCGGCCCCGGCGGTCCCCGCCCGGCCGGTGGCCGCCCCGGTGGGGCCCGGCGCCGTCGCGCTCTCCGTCCGGGGCCTGCGGGTGCCCGATCGGGTCGACGGCGTGGACCTGGAGCTGCACCGCGGCGAGGTGCTCGGGCTCACCGGGGACCGCGCGTCGGGCGTCCTGGAGCTCGTCGGTGCCCTCAGCGGGGCCGTGCCCGCCTCAGCCGACGAGGTGCGGCTGCGGGGACGTCGCCACACCGGCTCGCCCATGCTGCCCGTCTACTCCCCCGACGAGGACGCCTACGGCGTCGACCCGGGCGAGACCATCGCGCGCACCCTCGTCGACGAGCCCTGGGGTCGACCGACGGACCTCACCACCGAGATCGCGTCGCTGCGCGGGGTGATCAAGACCGTCCACCAGCTGCACGTCAACACCGGCAGCATCCGCACCGTGTTCGGCGCGCTGTCCGGGGGCGACCAGCACAAGCTGGCGCTGGCCCGGTGGCTGGCCGCGGCCGGTGACGTCGTCGTGGTGCAGGAACCCACCCGGGGCCTGGACCAGCGCTCCCGCCGCGAGGTCCGGGCGCTGCTGGACGAGGCGACGGCGCGCGGCACCGCCGTGCTGGTGCTCTCCGTGGACCCCGACGAGCTCGCCGAGTGCTGCGACCGGGTGGGCGTGCTCGCCGACGGCCGGGTCGTGGAGTGGGTCGACGTCGCCGACACCGACCCCGCCGGACTGCGCGACCGGGTGCTCCGCCAGGCCGCCCGCGCCTGAGGCGACCGGAGCCCGGGCCCGGCCCGGGCGACCGGGGTCGTCCCGGCCCCCCGGCCCGGGACGACCACCGGGTCAGACCGTGATGGAGCCCGCGACACCGCGCAGCTTGTGCCGCGCCAGCGCCAGGTTCGCGGTGTTGCGGTCGAGCACCAGGTAGACGAACAACCCGGACGTGCCCGCGCCCTTGAGCACGTTGATCAGGTGGTACTGGGTGCGCAGCGTGATGAGGATGTCCTCGATCTCGTCGCTGAGCTCGATGTCGCTGATGGTGCGCAGCTTGGCGCGCACCACGTTGGAGTTGCCGGCCGCGGCCACGTTGAGGTCGAAGCCGGGGTTGCCGCCGGCGGCGAGGGCCATGCCGCTGTCGACGTCCACGATGGCGGCGCCGTTGGCGCCGTCGATCGAGAGCAGGTCGGAGATGACGGTGTCGAGCTGTGCCACGGGGGGTGCTCCTGTCGTCGGGGTGGGGGGT
>NZ_CEEDOS010000046.1:0-35659 GCF_979256525.1 Klenkia sp. AC732
GCGGGGCGGGGCGGCCACACTGGGGGCGTGCTGCCACCTCCCGGGACGCCCGGCACCGACCTGCCGGTGCGCGCCGTCCTCGGGGAGCTGACCGCCGCCCTCGCCGCCCACGGCACCGCGGTGCTGGTCGCTCCCCCCGGCACCGGCAAGACCTCGCTGGTGCCGCTGGAGCTGGCCGCGGGCGGCACCGTGCTGGTCGCCGAACCCCGCCGGGTGGCCGCCCGCGCCGCCGCCCGCCGGATGGCCGCGCTGGTCGGTGAGCGGGTGGGCGACCGGGTCGGCTTCAGCGTCCGCGGGGAGTCCCGGCGGTCGGCGGCCACCCGGGTCGAGGTCGTCACCACCGGCCTGCTGCTGCGCCGGCTGCAGGCCGACCCCGAGCTGCCCGGGGTCGACGCCGTGGTGCTCGACGAGGTGCACGAGCGGCAGACCGACACCGACCTGGCACTGGCCTTCGCCCTCGACGTCCGGACGACGCTGCGCCCGGAGCTGCGACTGCTGGCCATGTCGGCGACCGCCCAGGCGCAGCGGCTGAGCACCCTGCTCGGGGACGCCCCCGTGGTCGAGGCGACCGGTGCGCTCTTCGACGTCGAGACCGTCTGGTGCCCGCCGCGGCCGCCGGTGCAGCCGCCGCTGGGCACCCGGGTCGACCCCCGGCTGCTGGACGCCGTCGCCGACACCGTCCGGCGTGCGCTCACCGAGACCGACCACGACGTGCTGGTCTTCCTGCCCGGCGCCGCGGAGATCGGCGGGGTGCAGCGCCGGCTGGGCGGGCTGGACGTCGACGTCCGGCCGCTGCACGGTCGGCTGCCCGCCGCCGAGCAGGACGCCGCGCTGACCCCCGGGCACCGACGGAGGGTGGTGCTGGCCACCGACGTCGCCGAGTCCAGCCTGACCGTCCCCGGCGTCCGGGTCGTCGTGGACGCGGGCCTGGCCCGCACGCCGCGGGTGGACCTGTCCCGCGGGCTGGGCGCCCTGGTGACCGTGCCGGCCTCGCAGGCCGCCACCACGCAGCGCGCCGGCCGGGCCGGGCGGGAGGGCCCGGGCCGGGTCTACCGGCTGTGGTCGGAGACCGAGCACGCCCGCCGTCCCGCCGCCCCCGAGCCGGAGATGGCCACCGCCGACCTGACCGCGGTCGCCCTGGAACTCGCGTCCTGGGGCGCCCCCGGAGGCACCGGCCTCGCCCTGCTGGACCCGCCGCCCGAGGCGGCGATGACGGTGGCCGGGCAGACGCTGCGCACCCTGGGCGCCGTCGACGCCGAGGGCCGGGTGACCGACCGCGGCCGCCGGCTGGCCGCGGTCGGCGCGCACCCCCGGCTGGCCCGGGCGCTGGTCGACGGCGCCCCGCTGGCCGGCCGGCGCCGGGCCGCCGAGGTGGTCGCCCTGCTGTCGGCCGACAGCAGCCCGCGCTCGGACGACCTGGTCGCCGCGCTCCGCGAGGCGCGGGGAGGCCGGGGTGGGCGGGACTCGGGCGCATGGCGGGACGAGGTGGCCCGGCTGGAGCGCGCCGTGCCCGACGTCCGGCGGACCGACCTCACCGACGACCAGGCCGCCGGGCTGGTCACCGCGCTCGCGCACCCGGAGTGGCTGGCCCGCCGCCGGCCGCGCACCGAACGCACCTACCTGCTGGCCGCCGGCACCGGCGCCGAGCTGCCGCAGGGGACGGCACTGGCCGGCGCCGAGTGGATCGCCGTCGCCGCCGCCGACCGGGCCCCGGGCCGACGCGACGCCCGGGTCCGGCTCGCCGTCGCCCTCGACCAGGGCACCGCGCTGGAGGCCGGCGACCACACCGACGGCCCCGAGGTCCTCTGGCGCGACGGCGACGTGCGGGCCGCCCGGGTCGAGCGGCTCGGCGCGATCGTGCTCACCGAGCGCCCGCTGCCCGACCCGGACCCGGCCCTCGTGGCCGCCGCCGTCGCCGAGGGGCTGCGCGCCGAGGGCCTTTCGCTGCTGCGCTGGACCCCGGCCGCGACGTCGCTGCGGGAACGGCTGGCCGCAGCACACGCCGGCCTGGGCGACCCGTGGCCCGACGTCGACGACGACGCGCTGCGCAGCGCGCTGGGCGCCACCCCCCAGGTGCAGGCCGCGCGCAGCCGGGCCGACCTGCGCCGGCTCGACGTCGTCGCCGCGCTGCGGGCGCTGGTGCCCTGGCAGGTCGCCGGGACCCTGGAGGAGGCGGTGCCGGAGAAGGTGGTGGTGCCCGGCGGCACCGGTCACCGGGTCGACTACGCCAACCCGGAGAGCCCGACGGCGTCCATGCGGGTGCAGGAGGCGTTCGGCTGGTCGGAGACCCCCACCGTCGCCGGCCGGCCGCTGCGGCTGGAGCTGCTGTCCCCGGCCCGGCGCGTCGTGGCCACCACCGGGGACCTGGCCGGGTTCTGGACCACCGGCTACCCGACCGTGCGCAGCGAGCTCAAGGGCCGCTACCCCAAGCACCCGTGGCCCGAGGACCCCGCCCGCGCGGTCCCGACGAGACGTGCCAAGCCCCGCCCCTGAGTGACCACGGTCCTACGGGGATGATCGCCGCGTGCAGAGACGACACGTGGAAGCCGACATCTCCCGCTCCTGGCTGCTGGTCAACGGCGCCCGCGACCACGCCGAGTTCGACGCGGCCCTGGCCTCGCGGGCCGACCAGGTGATCCTGGACATCGAGGACGCCGTCGACCCCAAGGCCAAGCCGCAGGCCCGCGCGTCCGTCGTCGAGTACCTCTCGACCGCCCGCGACCGCCAGGCCTGGGTCCGGATCAACGACCACTCGACCCCGTTCTGGGCCGACGACGTCAACGCCCTGGCCGGCCTCCCGGGCCTGGCCGGCGTGATGCTGGCCAAGACCGAGGCCGCCGAGCACGTCACCGAGACCTTCGACCGCCTCGGCGGCTCGACCCGGGTGCTGGCGCTCGTGGAGTCCGCACTGGGCATCGAGGAGACCGTCCGGATCGCCTCCGCGCGCGGCGCCTTCCGGCTGGCGTTCGGGTCCGGCGACTACCGCCGCGACACCGGCACCGCCGCCGACGACCTGGCGATGGCCTACCCGCGCTCCCGGCTGGTCGTGGGCAGCCGGATCGGCGGCCTGCCCGGCCCGATCGACGGCCCCACCGTCGGCTCCAGCCACGGCGTGCTGCGCGAGGCCACCGGCGTGACCGTGTCCCTCGGCCTCACCGGCAAGCTCTGCCTGGACGTCGAGCAGCTGCCGGTCATCAACGAGGTGATCAGCCCCACCCCCTCCGACGTCGCCTGGGCCACCGACTTCCTGGCCGATTTCGAGGCCCGCGGCCAGGTCATCCGGGACGGCAGCGACCTGCCCCGGCTGGGTCGTGCGCGCAAGATCACCACGCTGGCGACGGCGCTGGGCATCCAGCCCGCCTGAGCACCCTGCGAGGTCGTCACGGGTCGGCGAGGATCGACCCGTGACGACTCCTCCAGGTGACCACCGCGTGACCACCGACCGCTGGGGCATCGACGCCACCTGGCTCGACGCCCTCGACGAGGTGCACACCGTCGAGCAGTCCACGATCGAGGCGATCCGCGCGGTCGTCGGTGAACCCCCGGCCGACCTCGAGGACACCGCCCCGATCGTCGCCCGGCCCGGCGACGCCCTGGAGGTCGACCACGCGGTCGTCGTCCTGGAGGGCGGCGGGCGCCGCGACGTCGACGGCGAGCTCGACGAGGACTTCCCGCTCGGCTACCACCGGCTGCAGACCCCCGACGGCCGGGACCGGCTCCTCGTCGTCACCCCGGGCCGCTGCTGGCTGCCCGACGAGCGCAGCTGGGGCTGGGCGGTGCAGCTCTACGCCGCGCGCGGGCACGGCAGCGCCGGCATCGGCGACCTGGCCGACCTGCGCACCGTCCGCGAGACGGCCCAGCAGCAGGGCGCCGGCTTCGTGCTGGTCAACCCGCTGCACGCCGTGGGTCCCGGCCCCGAGCAGGAGGACAGCCCCTACCTGCCGGCCACCCGGCGTTTCCGCAACCCGCTCTACCTGCGCCTGGACGACGTCCCCGGGGCGCGGCTGAGCGACCAGGACCGGGCCACCGCCGCCGAGCTGAACGGCCGCGAGCTGATCGACCGGGACGCCGTCTGGGCGTTCAAGCGGGCCGTCCTGCAGCGCACCTTCGACGCCGACCACTCCCCCGCGGGCTTCCGCGACTGGTGGTGGCACCAGGGCCAGCCGCTGCAGGACTGGGCCACCTGGGCCGCGGTCGCCGACGCGCACGGCGCGAACTGGCCCGACTGGCCGGCCGAGCTGCGCGACCCGCGGTCGGACGGCGTCCGTGCCTGGGTGGCCGACCACGAGCAGCAGGTCGCCTTCCACGCCTGGCTGCAGTGGCTGCTGGACACCCAGCTCGCCGCGGCCACCGGCGACCTGACCGTCATCCAGGACCTGCCGATCGGCGTCTCCGGTGGCGGCGCGGACGCCTGGGCCTGGCAGGACGTGCTGGCCACCGGGGTCAGCGTCGGCGCTCCCCCGGACGCCTTCAACAGCAAGGGCCAGGACTGGGGCTCCCCGCCGCTGGTGCCCTGGAAGCTGCGTGCCGCGGACTACGCGCCCTTCATCGAGTCGATCCGCTCGACCATGGCCGGTGCCGGCGGACTGCGCATCGACCACGTCATGGGCCTGTTCCGGCTGTGGTGGGTCGCCGGGGACGACGCCACCGCAGGCGCCTACGTCCGGTACCCCTCGGAGGACATGCTGGGCATCGTCGCGCTGGAGAGCCACCGCGCGCAGGCCGTCGTCGTCGGGGAGGACCTGGGCACCGTCGAGGACGGCGTCCGGGAGGCCATGGCCGAGCACGGCGTGCTGTCCTACCGCCTGCTCTGGTTCGAGGACGACGCCCCCGCCGCGTGGCCGGCCGAGGCGATGGCCGCGATCACCACGCACGACCTGCCGACCGTGGCCGGGCTCTGGACCGGCTCCGACGTGCGCGAGCAGGTGGAGCTGGGGACCGGGGAGGAGAAGCAGCTGAAGCGGGACCGCAAGCAGCTGCTGGCGCACCTCACCGACGCCCCCGAGGGGCCGGCGAAGCGGGCCACCCCGGCCAAGGCCGTGGAGGCAGCCCACCGGCTGCTGGCGACCGCGCCGAGCCTGCTGCTGTCGGCCACGCTGGACGACGCGCTCGGCGTCGAGCGGCGACCCAACGTGCCCGGGGCGATGGAGCGGGCGAACTGGCGGATCCCGCTGCCGGTGCCGGTCGAGGAGCTGGCCGGCCACCGCGGCGTGCAGACAGTGGCCCGGGTGCTGGGGGACGCGCTCGACTGACCTCGGGCAGCCGACACGCGAGTTGCACCGTTGTGGTTCGAACACGTGTTCGAGCCCGTGCCATGCTGTCGGGCATGGCCGGAGGGATGAACCGAGGACGACACGGCCCCTCGCTCGCCGACCGGGCGGCGAGCTCGGGGGTGCCGCCCTCGTCGGGCCCCTCCACCCTGCACGGCGGCCTGGGTGGCCCCCCGGGACGCCCAGCCGGGTCGGGCCACGGTCGGCACTGCTGGGTGCGCGACCCGCCCGACGCCCCGGGCATCTGGCCGGGCCTGCTGGTCGAGTGGCGCCAGCGCGAGGACGGCTGGCACGGCCGGGTCGCCTACGCCGTCGTCGGGGAGCACGGGCCGGTGCTGGTCGAGGCCTGGCTGCCCGCTGAGCAGCTCAAACAGGGCTGAGGTTCCGGATCCAGGTGGTCCTGCCGCTCGGCTGCAGGTCCGGCGGGGTGCGCCCGAGAGTGGCCCGTGGACCTCTTCCGACGACGACGCGACCGCTCTCCCGCGGATCCTCAGCTGGACGCCCTCATCGCCTCGGCCCTGGACCGGTTGCGGTCCCTGGGCAACCCGGGGGCGGTCCTCGTCCCGGGCCCGGCGCTGCGCACCCAGCGGGTGGGCTGGCTGCTGTCGAGCGGGGCCGACCCCGGGCAGCTCCACCTGCTGCCCACGGGCCAGGTGCTCCTGGACGGCCGCGCCGTCTCGACGGGCCGCCTGGACGCCGGGTCCCGGCAGGTGGTCGTGCGGTGGCTGGAGCGCTATGCCCTGGACCAGGGCCGGTCGTCGGGACCACCCGCGGGCGACTGACCGGTCAGGTCTCCAGGCGTCCCCGGAGGACCGCGACCCCCGGCCCGCGCAGGTCCACGAGGTGGGCCGCCCGGCCGGCGACCGCCATGAGCAGCGACAGCGTCGGACCGGTGACCTCCGGGCCCTCCCCGGCGGTGGACGGCCCGTCGTCGGCCCGCAGGGCGAGCCCGGCCGACGTCGTGCGGCCGGCCACCGTGAAGTCCCGACCCACCGCGAAGCCGAAGACCGCGGCCAGCGCAGCCGGGTCCGGGTCGTGGGTCAGCCCGAGGGGGCGGCGGACGTCCTCCGCGTGCACGAGCACCTCGCCCACGTAGGCCGGGGTGTGCCCCGACGGTGCCGTCGTGCTGTCCACGACCGCCCGGAAGCGCTCCAGCGTCTCCGCCGGCGTCGCCCCACGGTGCCGCGCCACCTGCCGCCGGTTGTGCTCGGCGGACCGGAACCGGGCCCGCGCCATGCTGCGCACCCAGGCCGCCGGACCCAGGCTGGCCGCCGCGGTCAGGTGCGCCACGACCTCCTCGACGTCCCACCCCCGGCAGAGGCTGGGCTGCCGCCACTGCTCGGGGGTCAGCGTCGCGAGGTCGTCGGCGAGCGCCGCCCGCTCCCGCGCCGCTGCGCGCCACAGCTCGGCGTCGGTGGGCACGGGGCCGGTCACCGTCGCCAGAGCAGGTGGTGCACGACGCCGCTGGTCGGGCTGGGCACCGCCTCGTGGTGGAAGCGGTCGTCCAGTTCTGCCGGGGAGGCCCACAGCCGGCTGCCGCCGCCCAGTTCCAGGGGCACGACGGCGACGTGCAGCTGGTCGACCAGGTCGGCGTCCAGGAACGCACGGATGGTCTGCGCCCCACCGCCGAGCCGGACGTCGCCCCCGCCGGCTGCGGCCAGCGCCTGCTCCAACACCTGCGCGGGCTCACCGGACACGAAGTGGAACGTGGTGTCCGACAGCGTGAAGGAGGGCCGCTCGTGGTGGGTCATGACGAACACCGGGGTGTGGAACGGCGGGTCCTCCCCCCACCAGCCCTGCCACTCCAGGTCGGTCCACGGGCCGCGGTGCGGGGAGAACTTGTTGCGCCCCATCACCTCCGCGCCGATGCCGTTGCCGAAGTCGCGGACCAGCCGGTCCTCCAGGCCGCGGCTGCCGTCGGGCCGGGACATGCCGGGCATGCTCGCCGTCCCCAGCGCCCAGGCCATCAGCTCACCGGGGTCCGCGTGCCCGAACGGGCGTTCCGGGCTCTGGCCCTCCCCCGCGCCGTAGCCGTCCGCCGAGACGGTGGAGTTCTGCACCCGCACCTGCTGCGCCATGGGTCCTCCGGTCAGGGGTCGTCGCGGGACAGACTGCCTCCCGCTCCCGGACTCATCGGTGTGTGCACCCCGCGGCACCGGGAAGGGCCTCCCGCATGAGCGCACCCGACACCCCGTCCCTGGACGACGTGATGACCCCGACCGAGAACGCACCGAAGGACCGCCAGGAGCACGCCAAGGCCCCGCACCTGACCGACGAGGTGCTGGAGCACCGCACCGAGCAGGAGCGCCAGGCCGTCGGCTCCGACGACGCCGCGCCCGGTGGCGCCGACGAGCACGACGCGACCGCGTGACCTAACGCAGCTGCGGGTGCAGCGACCTGGTGCGGACCAGCGCCAGGGCGAGCAGCAGCGTGGCCAGGGTGAGCCCGCCCGCCAGCAGGGCGACGGCGGGCCACCCGGACCCCTGCCAGGCGCGCCCGGCCAGCGTGCCGCCGACCGAGGACCCGACGTAGTACCAGAACGAGTACAGCGAGGCGGCCTGCCCGACCGGCCGGCCACCGAGCGAGGCCCGGGCCGCGACCCACCCGCTGCCGACAGCGTGCGCGGAGAAGAAGCCGACCGTCAGCACGCACAGCCCCAGCACGAAGCACCACAGCGGCGCCAGCAGGGTCAGCGCGACCCCACCGCCCATCACCACGATGGAGACCGGGACGACGAGGCGGCGGCTGAGCCGGTCGGCCAGCCAGCCCGCCGTCGGTGAGCTGGCCGAGCCCAGCAGGTAGGCCAGGAACACCAGCGAGGCGATCGACGGCGAGAGCAGGTACGGCTCGGACTCCAGCCGGAACGTGCCCGCGTTGTAGACCGCGACGAACGCGGCCATCAGGCACGCCGCCATCCCGTAGAGCATGAGCAGCGCCGGGTCGGTGAACGCACTGCCCAGCGAGCGCAGCAGCGAGCCCTGCCGGTCCACCGGTACGAAGCGGCGGGGTGCCGGCAGCAGGACCCGGACGGCGACCGCGCAGGCCACCCCGAGTGCGGCGACCCCGCCCAGGGCCAACCGCCAGCCGCCCAGGTCGGTGAGGAAGCCGCCGAGCAGTCGGCCGGTGAGGCCGCCGATCGCGTTGCCGGCGATGAAGAGCCCGATCGCCCGGGAGCTCACCGAGCCGTGCAGCTCCTCGCGCAGGTAGGCCACGCCCACCGCGGACAGCCCGGCGAGCGCGAAGCCCTGCACGCCGCGCAGCACCAGCAGCAGCTCCCAGCTGGGCGACAGCGCGATCGCCACCGCCAGCACCGCCGCCGAGGCCAGGCTGACCTGCAGGATCGTCGTGCGGCCGCGGCGGTCGGACAGCGGACCGAGCACCAGCAGCCCGATCGCCAGGGCGACCGTGGCCACCGAGATCGACAGCGTCGACCCGGCCGGGGTGACGTCGAAGGCCCGGGCCAGTTCGGGCAGCAGCGCCTGCGGCTCGTAGAGCATCGCGAACGTGGCGACGCCGGCCAGGAAGACCGCCAGCGAGGCACGGTGCAGCCCGCGCTCCCCCGCCCGGTGTCCCTCGGGCAGCTCCACCGTCACCGACACGTGGCCCACCCTGCGTCAGCGACGGCCCCCGGGGCCAGCCGGGGTCGCCGATGTCACGTCCGGGCCCCCAGGATGGACCGGTGACCACCCACGAGGTCGAGGCGCCGAGCGTCCCCGAGCACCTGCGCCGCTGGAGCGAGCTCTCCCCGGACACCGTCGAGGCGGGCACCGTCGGCTTCGTCTGGGGCAACTGCCAGGCCGAGTCGATCCGCCGCATGGTCGCCCCAACCGGCGCCGGCCACGGCGTCGAGTTCGTCCGGCTGCCCCCGGTGTTCGAGATGGACGAGGCCGAGGTCGCCCGGCTGCACGCCCTGCTGCCGCTGGCCGGGGTGCTGGTGACCCAGCCGGTACGCGACGAGTACCGGGTGCCCGGCTGCGGCAGCGAGCAGCTCGTCGCCCTGCTGGGCAGCGGGTCCCGCGTCGTCCGGGTGCCCACCACCTACTACGAGGGCCTGTTCCCCTGGCAGGTGCACGCCCACGACGAGGCCGGCGCCCGGGTCGACGCCCCCGTCACCGACTACCACGACCTGCGCCTGCTGGACGCCGCCGTGCGCGGGCTGGACGTCGACGCGGCCCTCGAGCACCTGGAGGACGCCACTCCCGACCCCGGTGCCGTCCGGGACCTGGCCGCCGCCTCCCAGACCGAGCTGCGCCGCCGGAACGCCGCGCTGGACGTGGACACCACCGACGCCGTCGTGGCCGGGGGTGCCGCCGCGATGTGGACGGTGAACCACCCGGCCAACGCCACCCTGCACGCCGTCGGCGCCGGGGTGCTGTCCACCCTGGGCTGGTCCGGGGAGCCCGCGGTGCCCGACCACCAGATGCTCGGCGGCAGCCTGGCCCCGCTGCACCCCGGCGTGCTGGACGCGCTGGGGCTGGACGGCACGCCCCGGCCGGGCTGGACGATCGGTGGCCGGGACGTGCCGTGGCCCGAGATCGCGCGGGCCCAGCTGGAGCTCTACGCCCGGCAGCCGGGGATCGCCGTCCGGGCCGTGGAGAAGCACCGCAGCCGGCTGGACGCGCTGGGGTGACGGCGCGGCTGACCCGCGCGGACATCGGCGCCTGGCTGCTGAAGTCCGCCCGGGCCCTGGACGCCGACTGGGCGTCGGACACCGAGGTCGACCTGGCACGGTGCGTGCGCCCGTCCTACCGGCTGGACCTGGTGACGGCGGGCCAGCCGTGCGTGCTGTGGGTCAGCGGCCGGGCCGACCCGGGCGTGCACGCGGTCGGCGTCGTGACCGGGCCGGTGGAACCCGGCGAGGACGGGCCGGTGCTCCCGGCGCGCTGGCGGCGGTTGCCCGAGCCGGTGCCCCGGGAGGCGCTGCTCGCCGACCCGCTGGCGCGCAGCGCCGAGGTCCTGCGGATGCCGGCGGGCAGCAACCCGTCGTGGCTCAGCCCGGCCCAGTGGTCGGTCGTCCAGGCCATGACGGCCGGGTGGACCGGCGGCAGGTGACCGGGTCACCTGCCGCCGGGGTTCAGCTCGGGCGGCGGGCCGGCCGGGCGACGTAGCAGCACGCCGCCGGGCAGTTCGTGCCCAGCCGCGGCTCGCTGCCGCCGCGGCGCTCGAGCACCAGCTCGCGCACCATCGACACGTAGCCGGGGTGGGTGCCGGCGGTGCCGGCCCGGGCGAAGCCCAGGTCCAGCCGCTCGGCGGTCTCCTTGGCCTCGTTGTCCAGGTCCCAGATGACCTCGATGTGGTCGGACACGAAGCCCACCGGGAAGAGCACGACCGCCCGCGTCCCGTCGGCGGCCAGCGCCTCCAGGTGGTCGTTGACGTCGGGCTCCAGCCACGGCACCGACGGCGGCCCGCTGCGGGACTGCCAGACCAGGTCGAAGTCACGGCCGGGCACGACCTCGTCCACGACGAGGCGGGCCGAGGCCAGCAGCTCGCGCTGGTACTGCCCGCCCTCGGGTCCGGCGACCGCGGCCATCACGTCGGGGATGGAGTGCGCGGTGGCCACCAGCCGTGCGGTGTCCCGCACGTCGGCCGGCAGCGACTCCAGCGCCGTGCGCAGCGCGTCGGCGTTGGCCCGCACGAAGCCCGGGTGGTCGCCGTAGTGCGGCATCTTCTCCGCCGTCGGCGCCTCGTTGCGGTGCACGGCACGGGCCCGGGCGACGTCCTCGTGGTACTGCCGGCAGCCCGAGGCCGAGGCGAACGCCGACGTCGGGAAGACGTAGACGTGCTCGATGCCGTCGGCGGCCATCTGCGCCCAGGCGTCCTCGGCGTAGGGCGCCCAGTTGCGGTTGCCCCAGTAGACCGGCAGGTCCAGGTCGTTGGCCGCGAAGTCCGCCTCGATGGCGGCGATCAGCTCCCGGTTCTGCTCGTTGATCGGGCTGACGCCGCCGAAGTGCAGGTAGTGCTCCTGCACGTCGAGCAGCCGCTCCCGCGGGATGCCGCGGCCGCGGGTGACGTTCTCCAGGAACGGCATGACGTCCTCGGGGCCCTCGGGACCACCGAAGGACAGCAACAGCACCGCCTCCCTGCGGCCCGCGGGCGCCGGGGCCGACGAGGGGTCGACGCCCCCGTTGTTCCGGACGGCGAGCGAGGGGTCCTCGTCCGGGGCCTGCCCGGCAGGGGTGATCGCGACGTCGAGTGCCTGCGGCATCAGATGAGTCCCCGACCGCGTGACTGTGACATCACACGCCTACGGCGTGGAAGCCACCGTCGACGTGCACGATCTCCCCCGTCGTCGCCGGGAACCAGTCCGACAGCAGCGCCACCACGGACTTGCCGGCGGGCTCGGTGTCGGTGACCGACCAGCCCAGCGGCGCCCGGCCCTCCCAGGCCTCCTCGAACTGCTTGCTGCCCGGGATGGACTTCATGGCCATCGTGCGCAGCGGGCCGGCGGCGACCAGGTTGACCCGGACGCCCTCGGGGCCCAGCTCGCGGGCCAGGTAGCGGGAGGTGGACTCCAGCGCGGCCTTGGCCGCGCCCATCCAGCCGTAGACCGGCCAGGCGACCGTGGCGTCGAAGGTCAGCCCGACCACCGAGGCGGTGTCGCCGAACAGCGGCCGGCAGGCCTGGGTGAGCGAGGCCAGCGACCAGGACGAGACCTGGAAGGCGGTGGCGGCGTGCTCCCACGCGACCTCGGTGAACCCGTCGCCCATGGCCTCCTGCGGCGCGAAGCCGATGGAGTGCACGACGCCGTCGAGCTGCGCGCCCTCGGGCAGCACCGCCTTCAGGCGCTCGGCCAGGGTGGCCAGGTGCTCGGTGTCGGTGACGTCGAGCTCGACGACGGCGGCCTCCTGCGGCAGCCGCTTGGCGATCCGCTGGCACAGGCTCAGCGCCCGCCCGAAGTTCGACAGGACGACGGTGGCGCCCTGCTCCTGCGCGATCCGCGCGACCGAGAAGGCGATCGACGCCTCGGTCAGCACACCCGCCACGAGGATCGTCTTGCCCGCCAGGATCCCTGACTCCGCCATGCCCATCAGTGCCCCATCCCCAGTCCTCCGTCCACCGGGACGACCGCCCCGGTGATGTACCCCGCGTGCTCGCTGGCCAGGAACCGCACGACGCCGGCGATCTCGTCGGCCTCGGCGTACCGGCCCAGCGGGACCTGCCCCAGGATCTCCTGCTGCCGCTTCTCGGGCAGCTCCGCGGTCATGTCGGTGCGCACGAAGCCCGGCGCCACGACGTTCGCGGTGATGTTGCGGCCGCCCAGCTCGCGGCTGATCGAGCGTGCGAGCCCGACCAGGCCGGACTTGCTGGCGGCGTAGTTGACCTGGCCGGCCGAACCGGTGAGCCCGACGACGGAGGACACGAAGACCATCCGCCCGGTGCGGGCGCGCACCATCTTGGCCGCGGCCCGCTTGGCCACCCGGTAGGCGGCGGTGAGGTTGGCGTCGACGACGTCGGTGAAGGCGTCCTCGCTCATCCGCATCAGGAGCCCGTCACGGGTGATGCCGGCGTTGGACACCAGCACCTCGACCGGGCCCTGGTGCTCCTCGACCGCGGTGAAGGCGGCGTCCACGTCCGCGCTGGACGTGACGTCGCACTGCACCCCGAACAGGCCCTCGGGGGCCCCGCTGCCCCGGTGCGTGACCGCCACCGCGTCGCCCTGCTCGGCGAACGAGCGGGCGATCGCCAGCCCGATCCCCCGGTTGCCACCGGTCACCAGCACCGACCTGCCCACGCCACCACTCCCTGCTGCACGCCCGTGTCCGTCACGGTGAACCTAGTCGGGCTGCGGGCGGCCACACTGGGCGGATGGACCTGCGTGGGGCACCGGGGCTGGTGCGACTGCTCAACACCTCCGAGGGCGGCGTGCTGTGCCTGGCCGGTGCGGTCACCGTCGAGGTGGTCGCGGACTTCCACGCCCGGCACGGCCGCGAGCCGGTCCCGGTCGCCGCGATCGACGCCGGGTCGGTCACCGCGATGTCCCCCGCCGGGCTGGACCTGGTGCTGAACCACCTGGACGCCGCCGCACTGCGCGGACGCGAGATCCGGGTGCGCCGCTCCCCCGCCGTCGAGGCCCTGCTCGCCAGACCCTGACGCCACCGGGATGCCGGGGACGACCCTGCAGGACGGACACGTCGCCACGCCGTCCCCCGGCGCGTCGCCGTCGCCGTCGCCGTCGCCGTCGCCGTCTCGCGTCGGGACGGGGACGGGTCGGTGCGGGCTCGGGTGGCCCGTCGGGGCGTCCGGGGGCAGGCTCGGGGGGCCGGTGAGACCCGTCCGGCCCGCGCCGACGCCGAGAGGCCCCCATGCGCGCGATGGTCTACCGCGGCCCGTACTCCGTCCGGGTCGAGGACAAGCCGATCCCCGCGATCGAGCACCCGAACGACGCGATCGTCCGGGTCACCCTGGCCGCCATCTGCGGCTCCGACCTGCACCTCTACCACGGCCTGCTGCCCGACACCCGGGTCGGTCACACGTTCGGCCACGAGTTCGTCGGCGTCGTCGAGGCGGTCGGGCCGTCGGTCGAGCGGCTGTCGGTCGGCGACCGGGTGATGGTGCCGTTCAACATCTCCTGCGGCAGCTGCTGGTTCTGCGCCCGCGGGCTGCTGTCCAACTGCCACAACGTGAACCCCAACGCCACCGCGGTCGGCGGGATCTACGGCTACTCGCACACCACCGGCGGCTACGACGGCGGCCAGGCCGAGTACGTCCGGGTGCCCTTCGCCGACGTCGGCCCGGTGCCGATCCCGGACTGGATGCACGACGAGGACGCCGTCCTGCTCACCGACGCCGCGGCCACCGGCTACTTCGGCGCGCAGCTCGGGGAGATCGCCGAGGGCGACACGGTGGTCGTGCTGGGCGCCGGTCCCGTCGGGCTGATCGCCGCGCAGTCGTCGTGGCTGATGGGGGCGGGCCGGGTGCTGGTGGTCGACCACATCGCCGAGCGGTTGGCGAAGGCCGCCACCATGGCCCACGCCGAGACCCTGGACCACGACACCGTCGACGACGTCGTGCTGGAGCTGAAGAGGCAGACGGACTTCCTCGGTGCCGACGTCGTCATCGACGCGGTGGGTGCCGAGGCCGACGGGAACCTGACCCAGCAGCTGGCCGGCGCGAAGCTGAAGCTGCAGGGCGGGTCGGCGACGGCGCTGAACTGGGCGATCGACGGCGTCCGCAAGGGCGGCACGGTGTCGGTGGTGGGCGCCTACGGGCCGATCCCGAACGCGGTGAAGTTCGGCGACGCGCTGAACAAGGGGCTCACGCTGCGGATGAACCAGACCCCGGTCAAGCGCCAGTGGCCGCGGATGTTCGAGCACGTACGCAACGGCCACCTGACCCCGCGGGCGATGGTCACCCACCGCTTCCCGCTGGAGGAGATCCCCGAGGCCTACCACGTGTTCTCCGCCAAGCTCGACGGCTGCATCAAGCCGCTCGTCGTGCCCGGACCGGCCTGAGGAGGGCCCCGTGACAGACGACCAGATCCCCAGCGCCTACGTGCGCGACAAGCGGACCCCGGCCCCGAGCCGGGAGGAGCTGCGCGCCCGCATCCCCGGCTGGGGCGTGGACCTGGACCCGGCCGACCGGCCGTCCTCGCCCAAGCTGCAGTACGCCCCGGACTCCACCGGCGCGCACTGGGACTTCCCGGAACGGCAGCCGGGGTGGGAGGGCCGCGAGCGATCGGTGGAGCACGCGTTCGTCACCCCGGTCTTCGGCACCGCCCAGCCGTTGCACGGGGTCTCCGGGGCGATCCGGGGCTACGCCTACCGGCGCTTCAGCGAGGCCCGCCTGGCGCACTGGCTGCTGCTGGTCGTCGGGGACCGGGTCGACGCCGGCGGGGCGCACCTGCGCTCACTGGTCTCCCGGCGTCCCGACGTCCCGGCGACCGGGCTGCGCAGCGAGGTCACCGCCGGTGGGCTGTCCTCCCGGTCCGGGCGCAGCGACCGTCGGCACCACGTGGTCGACCCGCTCGTCGCCGCCGGCCCCTGGGCCGCGGTGGCCGGCGCCGTCACGCTGGGCGGCCGCGTGCTCTGGCGGGAGCTGTCCCGGCGCCACCGGTGAGGGTGTCGGGCACCACGGTCGCGGCCACCGGCCAGTGGCGCGACCCCGACGACGGCGTCCGGTACCCGGCCGGTGAGGTGCACGCCTGGGAGCGCGGCCGCAACGAGACGCGCTGCGGGCTGTCGCTGAGCCGCTCCCGGCTGACCCGGTTCCCGCACGTGAGCTGGAGCGACGTGCAGCCGTCCTCGGGCCGGCACGCCGAGGAGGTGCAGCTGGTCTGCCGACGCTGCCAGGCCGCCCAGGGCAGCCGCCGGGACGACCGCGGCTGGGTGCGCACCGACCCGCGACCCTGACGCCGGCACCGCGGTTGCGCAGCGGCTGCGGAACTGTTTAGTCTGCGATCGGTCTCTGAGCCACCGGAGCGCCTCGCACCTGCGCCCGGTGGACCGCGGCGCAGGTCTCCCTGGGAGCCGCCCCGTGCCCCTGGTCCCCCGATGACCGCCCTCGTCCCGCAGCCGGTCGTCAGCCGGCCGCCCGAGCAGCCGCCGGCCGCGCGAGGCTCACGCTTCCTGGCCCTGATCCGGTCGACCGACCACAAGACGATCGGCCTGATGTACCTGGCCACCACGTTCGCGTACTTCCTCATCGGCGGGTTCATGGCCCTGCTGATCCGGGGCGAGCTGGCGAGGCCAGGACTGCAGTTCCTGTCCAACGAGCAGTACAACCAGCTGTTCACCATGCACGGCACGATCATGTTGCTGCTGTTCGCGACGCCGCTGGTGTTCGGGTTCGCCAACCTGGTCCTGCTGCTGCAGATCGGTGCGCCCGACGTCGCCTTCCCGCGGCTGAACGCCTTCTCCTACTGGCTGTACCTCTTCGGCGCCTTCATCGTGATGGCCGGGATCATCACCCCGGGCGGGGCACCGGACTTCGGCTGGTACGCCTACGCCCCGCTCAACGACGTCGCCCACACCCCCGGTGCCGGCGCGAACCTGTGGATCGCCGGGCTCGCCGTCTCCGGCCTGGGCACGATCCTGGGCGGGGTCAACATGATCGCCACCGTGGTCTGCCTGCGGTCCCCGGGCATGACGATGTTCCGGATGCCGATCTTCACCTGGAACATCCTGGTGACCAGCATCCTGATCATCGTCGCGTTCCCGATCCTCACCGCGGCGCTCATGGCGTTGCTGGCCGACCGGCACCTGGGGGCACAGGTGTACAGCCCGGCCAACGGCGGCCCGATGCTGTGGCAGCACCTGTTCTGGTTCTTCGGCCACCCCGAGGTCTACATCGTGGCGCTGCCGTTCTTCGGCATCGTCACCGAGGTCATCCCGGTCTTCAGCCGCAAGCCGCTCTTCGGCTACAAGGGGATGATCGCGGCCACCATCGCGATCGGGTTCCTGTCCTTCACCGTCTGGGCGCACCACATGTACGCCACCGGCCAGGTGCTGCTGCCGTTCTTCGCTTTCCTGACCTACCTGATCGCCGTCCCCACCGGGATCAAGTTCTTCAACTGGATCGGCACCATGTGGCGCGGCCAGCTGACCTTCGAGACGCCGATGCTGTTCTCCATCGGCTTCCTGGTCACCTTCCTGCTGGGCGGGTTGACCGGGGTGCTGCTGGCCTCGCCGCCGCTGGACTGGCACCTCAACGACAGCTACTTCGTCGTCGCCCACTTCCACTACGTGCTCTTCGGGACGATCGTCTTCGCGGCCTTCGCCGGCGTCTACTTCTGGTTCCCCAAGATGTGCGGCCGGATGATGGACGAGCGACTGGGCAAGGTCCACTTCTGGCTGACCTTCATCGGCTTCCACACCACCTTCCTGGTGCAGCACTGGCTGGGCGCCGAGGGCATGCCGCGCCGGTACGCCGACTACCTGGGCACCGACCAGTTCACCGTGCTGCACACGATCTCCACGGTGGGCTCGTTCGTCCTCGGGGCCTCCGTGCTCCCCTTCGCCTACAACCTGCGGAAGTCCTGGCTGCACGGGCAGCTCGCCCTGCGCGACGACCCGTGGGGGGCCGGCAACTCCCTGGAGTGGGCGACGTCGTCCCCGCCGCCGCGGCACAACTTCACCCAGATCCCACGGATCCGCTCGGAGCGCCCGGCGTTCGAGCTGCACCACCCGGAGATGCAGCAGCGACTGCACGACGAGGCCTACGCCGGCCACCACAAGGGCCGTGAGCCCTACGCCGGGGTCGACGGCGTGGTCTCCGAGACCGGCCCCCGGCACGGGCCCAACGACCCGGACCCGACATGACGAGGACCCGGCAGGTGCGCCCACGGCGTGCCGGCCGGACCGACACCGGACCGACCGAGGTCACCACCCCCGACTGCCACGTGGTCGTCGAGCGCACCCCTGACCTCGTCGTGCGTGCGGCCGGCCAGCTCGACCACCTCAGTGGCCCCCTGCTGCTGGCCTGCGCCGCCTCCCGGGTGTCGCAGCGCCCGGTGCTGGACCTGACCGGGGTCGAGTTCCTGGACGCCGGCGGGCTGGCCGCGCTGGCCCACCTGGCCAGGGAGTCCCCGGCCGGGAGCCGGCTGCGGCTGCGCTGCGGCACCCGGCGGGCCGTCCTGCACCCGCTGCGGATCACCGGCCTGATCGACCAGTTCGACCTCGTCTGACCCACCTCGGTGGCACGCGAGCACGCCCTCGTCGCACCGCTGAGAAGGAGCCCCCGTGCCCACTCCCCTGTCGTACCCGGGCAACCGGGTCCCACCGTCGGCGCGGCCGACCCCGGTCGAGGGCTGACCTCGTGACCCGATCCGACGACGAGGTCGCCGACGCCCGGCACCTGGCCGCGCTGTACGCCGAGATCGGCAGCCGGCTGCGCCGGTTCGGCGACCGGATGGACGCCGCGAGCTCGGTCACCCGCACCGCGCTGGACCGGGGCGGGCAGGACGACGTCATCGGGGGGCTCGACCTCTACGCCGGTCAGCGGGACGCCTTCGCCGACCCCGAGGTGGCGGCGACCCTGGCGACCCTGGCGACGTACGCCGCGCTGGCGGTGTGGGGCGGCGGGCTCACCGAGGAGGTGGAGTCGCTGAAGAGCGCGCTGGCCGGCAGCCGCGAGATCGGGATGGCCCAGGGCATCGGTGCTCGAGCGGTTCCGGGTCACCCCGGACGAGGTCTTCGGGCTGCTGGCGATCGCCGGCCAGAACAGCAACCGCACGCTGCGCGACACCGCCGCGGAGCTGGTGCGGACCGGGGAGGTGCCGTTGCCGCCGTCCCGGACCGGGCGCGGCTGAGCACCGGCCCGGCGGCCCTCAGCGGTCGTCGGGCCGGTGGTCCGCACCGTCCGGGGTCTCCCCCAGCGCCTCCCGGCGGAAGCGCCACACCACGCCCAGGGCCGCGAGCTCCAGGACGGCGGCGCCGGAGGCGACCCACTGCTGGGTGTAGAAGAGCAGCACGTTGACCACGGTCAGGGCCAGCAGCAGGCCGGCCTGGCCGATCTCGATGCCACGCCGGTCCCTCCCGCGGAGCAGTGCGACGGCGGCGGTCAGCAGGAGCACGCCGACCACGAGGTCCAGGGCGACCCGGGACAGCAGCAGCGTCGTCCCCAGCGCGTCCTGGATGCCGACGGCGGCGTAGTCGTTGGCGGCGTCGGCGAGGTCGCTGGTGGTGCCGTCGAGCAGGTCGACGCCGATGAAGCCCACGACGGCCAGGTCGCTGACGGCCACGACGCCCAGCACCGCCAGAGCCCCGGTGGTCATCCGGCGCAGCCGGGTCGCGTGCAGGTGCCGGTCCAGCCACCCGTCGGCCCGGTCCAGCAGCCGGCGCAGCCGACCCGGCTCGGCGACCGCGTCGTCCAGGGCGCCGGTGCGGGTCAGTTCCAGCAGGTCCCCGGCCAGCCGGGCGTGCCGCTCGACGTCGGAGCTGCAGGCGGACTCCAGCCGGCGCTCCAGCTCCCGGCGGTCGCCGCGGGACAGGTCGCCGTCCACCACGTCGCCCAGCAGTTCCAGGGCGGCGTGCAGCTGCGAGCGCGGGCTGTCGTCGCGCTGGCCGCGGACCCGGAAGTACAGCCACATCGCCAGCACGAAGACCGCGTAGGCCACCGGGGCCGCGGCGGCGAAGAAGTAGTCGTTGTCGGTGGTGATGAACTTGCCGATCTCGTCCACGAACAGGCCGGCGCCGATGCCGGTGAGCAGCCCGGCCCACGGCATCGCCGAGCGGTTGGCCAGCACCAGTGGCAGCAGGCCGCCCACGAAGAGCAGCAGCCCGCCCCAGACGGCGTGCGCGATGTGCAGGGTGTCCCCGCCGACCGTCGGGTAGTCGGTGGCCTCCAGGTACAGCCGGGTGACCACGATCGACCCGCCGAACCCGAGCAGCAGCAGCTGCAGGTACCGGTCGGCGTCCAGCCGCCGGACGAGGTGGGACAGGCGGCGGCGGACGGCGGTGGGCACGACTGCACCTGCCCAGCTCGGCCCCGGGAGAACCGGGGACGTCGGCCACACTGGGCGCGTGGACACCGACCGCCCGTCCTTGGACGAGCTGCACGCCCAGGAGGACCGGCTGGTCTTCGACGCCTTCGACGAGGCCACCGCGTGGCAGGTGGGCAGCGCCCTGCGCGACGCCGCACTGGCCGAGGGGCTGCCGGTGGCCGTGTCGGTGCGCCGCAACGGCCAGCGGCTGTTCCACTGCGCGCTGCCCGGCGCCTCGGCCGACAACGACGGCTGGCTGGACCGCAAGTGCGCCGTCGTCGACCGGTACGGGCACTCCTCGTTGCTGGTCGGCGAGCGGTTCCGCGCCGAGGGCAGCAGCTTCGAGGACTCGGCCCGGCTGGACCCGCGCGTGTACGCCGCGCACGGGGGCGCGTTCCCGGTGCTGGTCCGCGGCACCGGGTGCGTCGGCACGGTGGCGGTGTCCGGGCTGCCGCAGCTGGCCGACCACGCACTCGTGGTCCGGGTGCTGGGTGAGGTGCTCGGGCTGCCGGGCTGAGTCGTTCCCGGGAGTCGTTCCCGGGAGTCGGTCCCCAGAGTCAGCCCCGCAGCACGTTCAGGCCCCGGCAGGAGGGGCAGCGCAGCAGACCGTCGAGGTCCCCGGGGCGGTGGCTCCAGGCCAGCACCGTCCCGCACCGCCCGCACACCAGCGTGTGGTCGAGCGCGTCACCGCGGGGCACGGAGGTCAGCACCCGCCGCCCCGCGGCCTGCTCGACCACCGGGAGCACGTGGCTGCGGGCGCCGGCGGCGACCTCGGCGTCACCGGCCGCATCGTCCTCGGGCCAGCCCCAGCTGTGGCCGTAGGGCACCCGGCCCTCCGACCGGGCCTCCATCAGCGCCTCGTTGAGTGCATGGGCCGCGACGTCGCGCTGGACCGCGACCGCCGACCGGGGCGCGGTGTCGGGGCGGCCGCTCGGGACCCCGGCGGTCAGGTAGTCGTCGAATTCCCGCAGCGACCACGCGCCACCGAGGGCCAGGTAGTCGATCCACAGTCGCCGGGAGGTCGTGTCGCACGTCGAGCGGACCTCCGAGGGCGAGAGGCTGCGTGGGGGCACGTCCAGCTCCTGCTCCGGGGTTCGAGACCGCCGAGGTCTTCGACATCCGGAACGCTATCGGCACCCACCGGGCCGCGCAGTGCGAGCGGGGCCGGCCCGGTGGCCGACCCCGCCCGACGTCAGCGCCGGGCCGGGCCCGTGGTCGGGTCGGGCTGCGAGCGGGTGCCCTCGGTCCCGACGACGGCGTGCCCGCCGTCCCCGGCCCAGAAGAAGCGGTGCAGCAGCGCGGCCGCGACCGCGCCGACCAGCGGCACGACCAGGAACAGCCACACCTGCTCCAGCGCGGTACCGCCGGAGAGCAGGGCCACGCCCAGGCTGCGGGCGGGGTTGACCGAGGTCCCGTCGACAGGCACGGCGACCAGGTGCGCGACGACCAGGGCCAGGCCGATCGGCACCCCGGCGACGGCGGCGTTGGAGGTCCGCGCGGTCGCGGCGAGCACGGTCAGCACCAGGAGCGCGGTGAGCACGAACTCCACGATCAGCGCCGCCCCGATGCCGTAGCCGCCCGTGGAGGCCTCGCCCCAGCCGTTGGTGCCCAGGCCGTCGGCGGACAGCGAGAACGTCGGGTCGGCGGACCGGATGCCGTAGACGACGCCGGCGCCGAGCAGGCCGCCCAGCAGCTGGGCGACGACGTAGACGCCGGCGGCAGCGGGCTCGATGCGCCTGGCCACGAGCGCGCCGAGGGTGACGGCGGGGTTGACGTGGCAGCCCGAGACCGGGCCGATGGTGAAGGCGAGCACGAGCAGGGTCAGACCGAAGGCCAACGCGATGCCGACGGTGCCGGTGTCCGGCGCTGCGACGGCGGTGCCGACACCACCGACGACCAGCAGGGCGGTGCCGAGGAACTCGGCGACGCCGCGGACCGGCAGCGCCGGCTGGGCGGCGACGTCGGCGCTCACGCGCCGCGCCGGCCGCTGGCGGCGTCGGTGGCCGCACCGGACGCACCGCGGGCGCCCTTGCGGGCCACCCGGCCGGTGAGGTCACCGGCCTTGGTCAGGCCGCGGGACAGGTTGCTGGGTCCGCGGCGGGACTCCAGCTGACGGCCGGCACCGCGCAGGAGCCGGGAGACGAGGGGGACGGCGACGGTCAGCAGCACCCAGGTGCGCAGACGGGTCGAGAGCAGGGCCCACACGGGGATCGTTCCTCCAGGGAACAGCGGTCAGGGACACCACGGCGACGCCGGGGTGCTGGTGCGGTGCCGGTGCTGGCGGGTCAGTCCGGCCGGTGGACGTCGAACAGCCGGTCCAGGCCGGTGATCCGCAGGGGGCGCAGCACGGCACGGTCGGTGGCCCACAGCGGGAGCCGGGTGCCGCGCTCCTCGGCCAGCTCGGCGAGCAGGGCCAGGCCGGGGCTGCCCAGGAAGGTCACCTCGCGGGCGTCGACGGCGTGCACGTCCGGCGCCGGGGGCCGCTGCGCGGTCCAGGTGCGGCAGAGCCGGGTGTCGACGTCGCCGGTGAGGACGAGGACGCCGTCGTCGACGGTGATGCTGCCGTGCGGCAGGGCGACCGTGAGCACGATCTCGGCTCCGGGGGCCAGCACGGCGGGGTCGGCGGGGGTGGTCACCGCGGGCCCGGTGGTGCCCTCCCCGCGCCCGGGGACAGCGGGGTCCAGCGGGCGCGGGGAGGTCATCGGGGTGCTGTCGTGCCGTGGGCGGGTGGTCAGCCGCCCAGGCCCGCGCGGTCCACCTTGCGGTGGAAGCGCATGCCGGCCAGGCCACCGAGCATCGCGCCCACGAGCGCCACACCGGCGACGGCGAGGGCCACGACGACGGCGGTCGTGGTCAGGTCGCCCTCGTTGACGGGGAGCCGCGGGAAGGCGTTGAGCCGACCGAGGACGTCGTACTGGTCACCGGCGACGGCGGCCAGCACGGCCACGACGACGGCGATGACGACGGCCCACACCCAGACGGCGATGCCCTGGCGGAAGCCGTGGAAGCGGGCCATCCGGCCGGCCACGTAGCCACCGCTGTAGTAGCTGAGGAAGAGGATGACCAGCAGCGCGATGCCACCGGCCCAGCCGACGGTGGAGGGGTCGGCGGCGGCCTGGTCAGCGGCCTCGGCGAGGTTCGTGTCGGTGGCCAGGCCGACGGCGGTGCCGGCGCCGGCGACCAGCGCGGTCAACAGGACCGACATGCCGGTGGCGGTCAGCCAGCCGAAGAAGGCGGAGCCGACCTTGACGCCGCCGGCCCGCTCCTTCTCCACGGCGAGCACGTCGCGGCGGGAGAGGTTCGTGGGGCCGGCCGCGGTGGCGGCGGTGTCGTCGGCGCGGTGCGCCGGCTCGGGTCGGGTGTTCGGGTCGACGCTCATCCGGGGTGCTCTCCTGTGGGGGGCCTGCCCGGCGCGTCGCCGGGTCGAGGGGGTCGTGCACGCGTGCGGGCTCGTGGGGGTCCGGTGGTCTCCCGGAGGCCGGACCGGGGAGCCGTCTCTCGGCTCCCCGGTGCCGGGGGGGGTGCGTCCCTCGACCTACTTGAAGACGTCCTTGATGTTCTCGCCGGTCTGCTTGGTGTTGGCGGCGGCCTGGTCCTTCTGGCCCTCGGCCTTGAGCTCGTCGTTGTTCGTGGCGCCGCCGATGGCCTCCTTGGCGTCGCCCAGGAGCTCCTCGGCCTTGTTCTTGATCTTGTCGATGCCGCTCATCGCAGTTCTCCTCGTGTCGGGCACCTGGTCTCGGTGCCTGGCCGGCCGGGGCGGACGCCCCGGACGTGGTCGGGCGGACGGCCCGAGGTGGTCTCCCCCGTGCACGATCCGGTCCTGCACAACCGGCCCTACGTCGTAAGGCCAGCAGCGCTGAGCCTTTTGTAGGCAGCATGGAGTCCCTCCAAACACGGAAGCGGCACACACTTGTGGCGACCCCCGGGATGCCCTGCTGCCCGTGCGGTGCCAGGGTCGTCCCACCACCCCTGGACGGACCGAGAGGACGGCTGTGCCCGCACGCACCCCGAACGGCCCCGACGAGCCGGCGGGTGGGTCCGGCGGCGTCATGGCCGACGGGCTCACGACACCCGACCACCCCGACGACCCCGACCTGCCCGAGAACCGTGGGCTGCGCCCGGCCGAGGAGCCGGTCGGACCGCCGTCACTGGGCGAGCGCGTGCCGTTGGACCGGGAGCGGATCATCGCCGGGGCCATCGCCTACATCGACACCCACGGGCTGCCGATGCTCACCATGCGCCGCCTCGGGGGTGCGCTGGGGGTGGAGGCCATGAGCCTCTACCGCTACGTGCCCGGCCGGGAGGACCTGCTCGACGGGGTCGTCGACGCCGTGGTGGACGAGCTCTTCGCCGACGAGGACGTGCTGCTGGAGCCGCAGTTCGGCTGGCAGGACCACCTGCAGCGCCTCGCCCACGGCGTCCGGCGGATCGCCCTGGCGCACCCCGCGCTGTTCCCGTTGGTGGCCACCCGCCCACCGGCCGCACCGTGGGTCCGCCCGCCGCTGCGCAGCCTGAAGTGGGTGGAGTCCCTGCTCCGTGGCCTCCGGGAGAACGGGTTCAGCGCCGTCCAGGCGGTGGTCGCCTACCGGGCGTACACCAGCTTCCTGCTGGGCCACCTGCTGCTCGAGGTCGCCCAGCGCGGCGTGGCGATCAACGCGCTGGACGACCCCGACGGCGCACCGGGTGCCACCGTCGAGGACCTCGAGGAGTTCCCGCTCATCGCCGAGCTGCAGTCCCTGCTGGCCCTCGACGAGACCATCGCGGAGTTCGAGGAGTCCCTGGAGAGCCTGCTGGACCGGCTGCAGACGATGCTGGAGACCGGCGCGCACCACCTGCCGCCGGACCCGGCCCCCTCCCCCGAGGACGAGCTGGGCTGAGCCGGACGGGCTCAGCCCGCCCGGCGGGCCCGGGCGGCGGCCGCCAGCTCCTCCAGCAGCGCCTCGGTGGTGGGCAGGTCGACGCAGGCGTCGGTGACCGACTGCCCGTAGGCCAGCCGGGTCGGGTCCGCCCGGTCCAGGTCCTGCCGTCCGGCCACCAGGTTGCTCTCCACCATCACCGCGCGGATGCCCTGCTCGCCCCCGGCGACCTGGGCGGCCAGGTCGCGCACGACCTCGATCTGGCGCAGGTGGTCCTTCTGGCTGTTGCCGTGCGAGGCGTCCACGACCAGCACCTCGGGCAGCCCGCGGGCGGCCAGCCGGCGCTTGGTGTCCGCGACGTGCGCGGCGGAGTAGTTCGGTCCCGCCGCGTCACCGCGCAGGATGACGTGCCCGGTGTCGTTGCCGGTGGTGGACAGCTGCGCGGTGACGCCGTGGTGGTCGACGCCCAGGAACTCGTGCGCCGCCCGGGCCGAGATGACCGCGGAGACGGCGACGTCGATGCTGCCCTCGGGTGAGTTCTTGAACCCGACGACGGCCGAGAACCCCGACACCCGCTCCCGCGCGGTCTGGTCGGTGACGTTGCGCGCGCCGACGCCGGCGTAGGTGACCAGACCGTCGACGTACTGCGGGGTCAGCGCGTTCAGCGGCTCGGCGGCCACCGGCACACCCAGCTCGGTGATCGCGGCCATCAGCATCCGGGTGGCCACCAGGCCGACGCTGATCCGGCTGGACCCGTCCAGGAACGGGTCGTAGGCGAAGCCCTTCCAGTCGACCTCGGTGCGCGGCTTCTCGGTGTAGGTCCGCATGACGATCTCGAGGTCGGCGGCGTGCCGCTCGCGCATCCGGGCCAGGAACGCCGCGTACTCCAGCGCCGCGACCGGGTCGTGGATCGAGCACGGCCCGGCGATGACGGCCAGCCGGTCGTCGTCCCCGCGGACGACGTCGGCGACCGCGCGCCGGCCGGCCCGGGTGGTGGCCGCCGACGCCGCCGTCAGCGGCACGACGGCCGCCACCGCCGCCGGGGTGACGACGACGCTGGCCCCGGTGATCCGGGCGTCGACCAGGTCACCGGGGTCGACGGCCGCACCGGGGTCGACACCGATGGCGGCCTGCACCGCCGGCAGCAGCTCCGCGTGGGCGGCGTCGACCCGGGCGTTGACCCGGGTCTGCACCGCCAGCAGGGCGTCGGCGATGCGGGTGGCCGTGGGCAGGAGCTGGTCGGGGGTCACGCGGGGTGCTTCTCCCTCAGGGCGTCGGTGAGCAGCGAGACCAGGGCCTCGAACTGGACGTCGGCGGAGGAGCCGGTCTCCTCGTCGGAGCCGTCCAGGGCGCGGGCGGCGAGCCCGGCCTTGCTGTCGATGAGCTCGGCGATCCGGGCGTCGATGGTCTGCGCGGCGATGATCCGCCAGGCGGTGACCGGCTCGGTCTGCCCGATCCGGTGGCTGCGGTCGATGGCCTGGGTCTGCTCGGCGTCGGTCCAGGACAGCTCGGCCAGCACGATGTTGGAGGCCACCTGCAGGTTGAGCCCGACGCCGGCGGCGGTGAGCGAGCAGACGGCGACCGCGACGTCGGGGTCCTCGACGAAGGCGTCGATGTTCTTCTGCCGCACGCCGGGGGTCTGGTCGCCGCGGATGGAGGAGTACCGGACGCCGAGGCGGTCGAAGGTCTCCTCGGCGGCGTCCATGACGTCGACGTGCTTGGCGAAGAAGACGACCTTGCCGGCGCTGCGGGCCAGCTGGGCGGCGTAGTCGGCGGCCAGGCCGGCCTTGGCCTGCCCGATCCGGCGCATCATCGTGAAGACGTTCTCCCCGGCCTTGGTGCCGCTGGCCTCCTTCTGCTCCGACCGGGCGACCCGGTGGACCAGGGCGGTGTCGATGCCGACGACCTCGTCCACGGAGTCCCGGTTGGCCAGGGCGGTCTCGTAGCGGTGCACCAGCCGGCGGGCCAGCTCCTGCTCGGCCTTGCGGATCGAGCGGCCGGCCGCACCGTCGAGCTCGACGGGCAGGTCGGCGACCCGCCGGGCCGGGATGTCGCTGGCGACGTCGACCTTGCGGCGACGCACGATGCCCAGGTCGACGACGGCCTGCCGGGCGGCGCGGGCGAAGCCGGGGTCGGCGGGGGTGAGCCCGATGTCCTCCAGGGAGTCCATCAGCGCGGCCCGCGGCTGGGCGTCGTCGATCCAGCCCAGGAACTGCCAGATGGCCCGGAAGTCCTCGATGTCGTTGATCAGCGGGGTGCCGGTGAGGGCCATGAAGAGCGCGTCGGCGTGCCGGGTGCGGATCCGCTGGGACAGCTCGAGCACGTGCTGGGATCGCTGGGAGGACTTGTTCTTGATGAAGTGCGCCTCGTCGACGACCATCCCGCGGAACCCGAAGTCCCCCAGCCAGCCGACGTGCCGGTCCAGCACCTCGTAGTTGACGACCACGATGTCGGCGAAGCCGTCGGCGTTCTCGCCGTTGCCGTGGATGACCGTGGCGCGCTTGTGCGGCGTCCAACGGCCGGCCTCGCGGGCCCAGTTGGTCTTCACCACGTTGGGGACGACGACCAGCAGCGGGTAGGCGTCGGCGGCCTGCGCGGCCAGCAGGGCCTGCGCGGTCTTGCCCAGGCCGGGCTCGTCGGCGAGCAGGAAGGTGCGCTGCCCGCCCTGGGCGGCGGCGACCAGCTGGGCCTGGTGGACCATCAGCTCCAGGCCGCCGGGGGCCCGCAGCGAGGAGGGGAACGGCAGCTTCATGCAGGCCGGGGCGCCGCCGCCGGCGCGCTCGAAGGAGGTCAGCAGCGGGCCGATCAGCTCCCAGCCGGCCAGCCGGCGGGGGCGGGCCTGCGCCGGACGCGGGGTGGAGAAGTCCGGTGCCAGGAACGGGTTGGCCAGCTGCCGCGAGACCACCGACTGCGGGACGACGGCCCGCTCGGCGGCGGGGGCGGCGACGACCGGGGCGGCCGGTTCGGGCTCGGCCTCGGTCTCCACGCCGATCTGCTCGAGCATCTCCCGCTTGAGGGTGCGGGTGGCCGAGGAGACCGGGGCGTCGTCGGCGAGCAGGGCCAGCAGCCCGGAGTCGCGGACGGCGGTCTTGGCCAGGATGGTGGCGACGCCGTCGAGCCGCTTGAGCTGCTCGGCGCGGTGCGCCTCGGTGGTCTGGGCGACCTTGACCCGGGCGTGCTCCTCGCGCATGAGCAGCGCGACGACCTGGAACTTGGTGCGGACGGCCGGGGTCACCCGGCCGCGTTGCACGGCGGCCTCGATCTCCCGGACGGACCGGGCGAGGCCGGCGAGGACGTCGCCGTCCTTGACGCCGGTGCCCCGGCGCTGGTCGCGCGGTGCACCCCGTCGACCCGTGTGGCGCTGAGCTGGTCGAGCCACGTACTCCCCTTCGGTCCTGCCCGGCACGGTCACCGCGGCAGCCTGCACACCCGCTCCCCCACGCCCGGGCGCCGTCGGCCGGGTGGGCCGTGCCGGTCGACCGGCGTGCGGCCCGGCCGTCAGGCACTCGGGCGACCCGCGGTCCCGCGGTCGCCCTCGACGTGGGCTGCCCCGTGGTGGGCACGTCCAGGCGGACGGCGCGTGCTCCAGCGGGGGGACGTGATCAGCCTAGGCCCTCGTCACCGGGTGCGGACCCGGGAGTCCCCGGTGTCGTCGTGCACAACGTCCGGGGTGGGGCCGGTGTGCCCGCTCCTCGTTGCCGGATCGGCACGTCCGCGTGACCGGGGCCGGGGCCGGCGGTCAGGCTGCCGGCCATGACCGACATCGACTGGGACGAGCGCTACGCCGCCTCCGAGCGCATCTGGAGCGGGCAGCCCAACGGCGCCCTCGTCGCCGAGACCGCGACGCTGACCCCGGGGACGGTGCTGGACGTCGGCTGCGGCGAGGGCGCCGACGCCGTCTGGCTGGCCGCGCGGGGCTGGGCCGTCACCGCCCTCGACGTCTCCCGGGTGGCCCTGGACCGGGCCGCCGGGCACGCCCGGGACGCCGGCGCCGACGTCACCTGGGTGCAGGCCGGGCTGACCGACGCCGAGCTGCCCGCCGACGGGTTCGCCCTGGTGTCCGCCATGTACCCGGCGCTGCGCCGCACCCCGGACTCCGTCGCCGAGCGGGCGCTGCTGGCCGCCGTCGCCCCCGGCGGCACGCTGCTGCTGGTGCACCACGCCGACGTGGACACCGACGCCGCCCGCGAGGCCGGCTTCGACCCGGCCGACTGGGTGTCCCCCGCCGACGTCGCCCGGCTGCTCAACGACGCCTGGGTGGTCGAGGTGGACGAGCGCCGCGAGCGCCACGTCACCGGGGGCGCCGGGGCGCACCACACCGCCGACGTCGTCCTCCGCGCCCGCCGCCGCTGACGCCCTCCCCCCGCGTGGTCATCGAGGCGGGAGGCGGGCGGCCAGCAGCTGCGCGAGGTGCTGGCCGGGTGACCCGGTCAGCTGGTCGAGCTGGGTGCGGCAGCTGAAGCCGTCGGCGAGCACCGTCGCGCCCTCCCCTGCTGCCCGGACGGCGGGCAGCAGGGCGGTCTCGGCCACCGCGACGCTGACGGCGTGGTGCCCGGCCTCGGCGCCGAAGTTGCCGGCCAGCCCGCAGCAGCCCCCGATGGCGTCGACCCGCGCGCCGGCCCGGGCCAGCAGCGCCCGGTCGGCGTCCCAGCCCAGGACGGCGTGCTGGTGGCAGTGCGGCTGGGCCACGCCGTGCACGTCGGTGAGGTCGGGCGGCGTCCAGCCCGGGCGGGTGGCCAGCAGCTCGGCCAGGGTGTGCGTGGCGGCGGCGACGCGGGCCGCGGCCGGCTCGTCCGGCAGCAGCTCGACGGCGTCCCCGCGCAGCACCGCGGCACACGAGGGTTCCAGCACGAGCACCGGCAGCCCCCTGTCCAGGGCCCGCACCGTCTGCCGCAGCCGGGTGCGGGCGGTGTCCAGCTGACCGGTGGAGATCCAGGTCAGCCCGCAGCAGGTGGGCGCGGGCAGCTCCACCCGGAACCCGGCGTCCTCGACGACCGCGACGGCCGCGCGGCCCACCGCGGGGGTGAAGCCCTCGGTGAACGTGTCCACGAGGAGCAGCACGGGGTCGCCGTCGGTGCGCACCGGGCGGTCGGCGAACCAGGCGCGGAAGGTCTGCTCGGCGAAACGCGGCAGGTCGCGGTCGGGGTCGATGCCGCCGGCGGCGCGGGCCAGCGCGGCTCCCCCGGTGCTCCCCAGCAGGGTGTTCACCAGCCGGGGTGCACGGGCGGCCAGCCGCGCGGTGACCGGCAGCCAGCCCAGCGACCAGTGCGTGCGGGGCCGCCACCAGCGGCGGTAGCGGGCGTGCAGCACCTCCGCCTTGTAGGTGGCCATGTCGACCCCGGCCGGGCAGTCGACGGCGCAGCCCTTGCAGGACAGGCACAGGTCGAGGGACTCGAGCACCTCCGGGCTGCCCAGGCCGCCGACCAGGGTGCCGTTGGCGGCCTCCTGGAGCACCCGGGCCCGGCCGCGGGTGGAGTCCTTCTCATCGCCCGTGGCCAGGAACGAGGGGCACATGACGGCGCCGGTGGCGGTCGCGTCGGCCCGGCAGCGGCCCACCCCGACGCAGCGGTGCGCAGCCACCGACAGGTCGCCGTCGTCGTGCGGGAGCGCGAAGGCCCGCGAGGGCAGCGGCCGGGCGTGCGGCACCCGCAGGGTGGCGTCCAGCGGCTCGGGGTCCACGAGCACCCCGGGGTTGAGCAGCCCGGCCGGGTCGAAGGCGTGCTTGACCGCGGCGAACGCGGCGATCAGCTCGGGTGGGTACATCCGCGGCAGCAGCTCGCTGCGGGCGCGGCCGTCGCCGTGCTCCCCGGACACCGAGCCCCCGAAGCCGGCGACGAGGTCGGCCGCGGCGGTGACGAACTCCCGGTACACCTGCGGCCGGTCGGCCAGCGGGAAGTCGATGCGGGCGTGCACGCACCCGTCCCCGAAGTGGCCGTAGACCAGCGAGTCCAGCCCGTGGCCGTCCAGCAGCGCCCGGAAGCCGCGCAGGTAGGCGCCCAGGTGCTCGGGCGGGACGGCGGCGTCCTCCCAGCCCGGCCAGGCCGGGGCGCCCGCGGGGGTGCGCCCACCCAGCCCGGCGCCGTCCTCCCGGATCCGCCACAGCCGCAGCGCATCGGCGCCGCCCACGACCAGGGAGTCCCGCGCGCCGGCGTCGGCGACCAACCGGGTGGCGGCGTCGGCCGCGGCGGCCGGTGAGTCACCGGCGACCTCGACGAACAGCCAGCCCTCGCCGCGGGGCAGGTGCGGGACGGCGACGTCCCCCCGCCGGCGGCGGACGACGTCGACCAGCCGGGCGTCCATGCCCTCGACCGCGCGCGGGGCGTGGTGCAGCAGCCCGGGGACGGCGTCCGCGGCGGCCGGCATGTCCGGGTACCCCAGGACGACGAGCGCGGTCGCGGCCGGCACCCGGGCCAGCGACACGGTGGCCTCCAGGAGCACGGCCAGGGTGCCCTCGGACCCGGCCAGGAAGCGGCCCACGTGCGCACCGTTCTCGGGCAGCAGGTGCTCCAGCGAGTACCCCGACACCTGCCGGCGGAAGCGCCCCGAGCCGGTGCGGACAGCCGCGAGGTTGGCGTCGACGACCGGCCACAGCGGGACGGTCCCGGCCGACCGGGGGCCGGCGGTGAAGCGCTGCCCGGCGGCGGTCACGACGTCCAGGGAGACGACGGTGTCCGCGGCCCGTCCGGCGCTCATCGCGTGCGCGCCGCACGCGTTGTTGCCGATCGTGCCGCCGATGGTGGCCCGGGAGTGCGTGGAGGGGTCCGGGCCGTAGGTCAGCCCGTGCGGGGCACCGGCATCGGTGATCCGGTCCAGCACGACGCCGGGCTGCACGACCGCCGTCCCCGCGTCGGGGTCCAGGGCGAGGATGCGGGTCAGGTGCCGCGAGGTGTCCAGGACCAGGCCCGGGCCGATCGCGTTGCCGGCGATGGAGGTGCCGCCGCCGCGCACGGTCAGCGGCGTGCCGGTCTCCCGGCAGACGGCGAGGGCGGCCAGCACCTCGTCGGCGTCCCGCGGGTAGGCGACCGCCGTGGGGACGACGCGGTGGTTGGAGGCGTCCGAGCTGTACTCCGCGCGGCGGCGGGTGTCGTCGTCCACCTCGGTCAGCCCGGCGGCCCGGAGCGCTGCGGCCAGCGGCGTCGTCACGGGTCCGACTGTCCCAGGGTGCGGGTCAGCGGCCGGCGCGGCGCCGGTAGCGCTCGGCGCGCTGGGCCGCGGCGGCCCGTTTGCGTGCGGACTCCCGCTGCTGCCTGGCGACCCCGGCGCGGTCCCGGATGCCGACGGCGGTGCCGGGCCGGTAGCCGGCCTTGACCACCCGGTGCTCGGTCGTCTCGGGCATGTAGGCCAGCGAGAAGATCAGCCCCAGGAACACCCCGGCGCCGACGACGGCCAGCCGCAGCGCCCAACCGGTGGGCAGCAGGGTCAGGATCAGCACGCTGGGCACGGCCATCTGCACCAGGCTGCGGGCCACGTGCCGGACGCCCCAGGTGTCGGTGGTCGTGTCGTACAGCACCCAGGCCCGGTGCCGGGCCGGGAGCCCGCCGCCCAGGGCGTACCAGAGCCAGCGGTGCACGGGCGGCCGGACGACGTGCTCCGTGCCTCCGTCGGTGCTCACGACCTCATGGTCCCTCGTGCCGGAAGAGGGCACCCAACCCGGTCAGTTGCAGCGGCCGCCAGACCGTCCGCGGGTGCGCCCGCAGCCGGATCGGGGCGGGCGCGGCCTGGGCGAGCCGGGCCAGCAGCACCAGCCCGGCGCTGCCCAGGTGGGTGACCCCGGTGGCGTCGACGGTCTCCACGACCGGGGTGCCCGGCTGCCCGGTCGACCAGTGCTCGAACAGCCGGGAGTCGATGTCCCCGACCATCACCAGGTGGGTGCCGTCGAGGGTGACCCGCCCGGCGTCGGGGTGGTCGGCGAAGACCGTGACCGGTTCGCGGGCAGTGGGGCGTGGGGGCTCGTGGGAGGTGGGCACGGCACCGTCCTGGGACGCGGAGGGGAGCTGCTCGCTGGGCTCGGGGGCTGCCTACCCACCTGGGCCCGCCCGGACACCCCTGCCGGGGTGACCCGGCCCTGCCAGGATGAGGCGGTGATCACCGACGACCGGGCCGACCGGTCCTGGACCCCTGCCGCCGACCGCTACGCGACCACCGCCTACCGCCGGGCCGGGCGCAGCGGGCTGCTGCTGCCGCCGATCTCGCTGGGGCTGTGGCAGAACTTCGGTGCCGACCGGCCGCTGGAGACCCCGCGGGCGATCCTGCGCCGGGCCTTCGACCTCGGCGTCACCCACATCGACCTGGCCAACAACTACGGCCCGCCCTACGGCTCCGCGGAGACCACCTTCGGGCAGGTGCTCAGCAGCGACCTGCGTCCGTACCGCGACGAGCTGCTGGTCTCGACCAAGGCCGGCTACGACATGTGGCCCGGCCCCTACGGCGACGGCGGCTCCCGCAAGTACCTCGTCGCCAGCCTGGACCAGTCGCTGCGCCGTACCGGCCTGGAGTACGTCGACGTCTTCTACTCCCACCGCCGGGACGTCGACACCCCGCTCGAGGAGACGATGGGCGCCCTGGACGCGATCGTCCGCAGCGGCAAGGCCCTCTACGTGGGCATCTCGAACTACACCCCGGAGGACACCGCCCGCGCCGCCGAGCTGCTGGCCGACCTCGGCACCCCGCTGACGCTGCACCAGCCCCGGTACTCGGTGTTCGACCGGGTCCCCGAGGGCGGCGTGCTGGACGCCGCCGCGGCCGCGGGCGCCGGCGTCGCGGTGTTCTCCCCGCTGGCCCAGGGCCGGTTGACCGACCGGTACCTGAACGGGGTGCCCGAGGGCTCCCGAGCCACCCGCAGCGCCTACCTGTCCACCGACGACGTCACCGAGGACCTGGTCACCAGGGCGCGGGCGCTCGACGAGGTCGCGAAGGGACGCGGCCAGTCGCTGGCCCAGCTCGCGCTGCGCTGGGTGCTGCGCGACGAACGGGTCACCACGGCGATCATCGGTGCCAGCTCGGTGGCCCAGCTGGAGTCCAACCTGCAGGCGCTGGCCGGCCCGGACCTGACCGCCGACGAGCTGGCTGCGATCGAGCCGCACGCAGCCGCCCCCGGTCAGGCCCTCTGACCCCGGCGGGTCACGACGGCGGCGGCGCCGTGGAGCCCCGGTCCAGCAGCTCGGTCGTCGAGGTGTCGAACCGGGGCAGCTCCAACGGCCCGCCGCCGACAGCGGACACCAGCGCGGCGGCGACGCCACGCATCCGGGTGGCCAGGTCGACCCGCACGGTGCTCAGCGCCGGCGTGGTCAGCAGGCCGGGCGGGTGGTCGAAGGCGCCCAGCACCGACAGCGTGCCGGGCACCGGCACGCCCAGGTCGCGGGCGGCGTGCAGCAGGGCGGCCCCCACCGCGTCGTCGTAGGCGGCCACGGCGGTGACCCGGGGGTGGGTCGACCGCAGGTCGGCCAGGGCGGCCGTCGCCCCGGCGAGGTCGCCGGGCACCTCGGCGACGACCGGCGCCGGGCAGCCGGCGGCCGCCAGCGCCCCGGTCAGCCCGGCCAGCCGACCGTCGGAGAGCAGCCGCAGGCCGTGTTCGGGCGACCAGGCCACCGCGACGTCGCGGTGCCCGAGGGCCAGCAGGTGGTCACCCTGGGCCTGGCCGATGGTCCGGTCCCCGCTGCCCTCCCGGGAACGCCCCGGTGCGGGACCGCTCAGGGCCACCGCCACCCGGATGCCGGCCGACCGCATCTCCTCCACGTCGGACTCGGCGATCTCGCCCAGGGCGAAGACGGCGGCCGGGGTCAACGCGCTCCACACCGCGGACAGCGGCAGCGACCGCGGTCCCACCGTGTGCACGACCAGCAGCATCCCAGCCTCGGCCAGCGCCACCCCGACCTCGTCGAGCGCCTCCTGGTAGACGGGGCTGTGCGGCAGCTCGGGCAGCAGGCCCAGCACCACGTCGGAGCGGCCGGTGCGCAGCACCCGGGCGGCCGGGCTCGGGCGGTACCGCAGCTGGGCGGCGGCGGCGAGCACCCGCTGCCGGGTGGTCTCGGGGATCGACTGGTTGGGTGCCCGGTTCAACACGTAGCTGACCGTCGCCCGGGACACCCCGGCCACCCGGGCCACGTCGGCGCCGGTGGTCCGGCGCGCCGACGTCCCCGCAGGTGGCGGGCCGGTCTGGTCCTCGGGTCCCCCGCGTCCGTGCACTGCCCGACTCTGTCACCTGGGTGCCCGGACCGCCGGTACGGGCGGGTCAGACCCGGCGGGTCGCACGCACCACGACGTCCCACAGCTCCCGCGGGTGACCACCCGGCCCGGTCGTCGTGCGCCGCTCCTCCACCGCGGTGACGACGTCCCAGCGTGCCGGGTCCAGGACGCCGGCGGCGCTGGCCGCGGTCACCGACGCCTGGGCGGGTGGACCGTCGTCCTCGCGGCCGTGCGGGTGCCCGTGGCCCGGCCCGTGCCCGTGGCCCGGCCCGTGCCCGTGGCCCTGCCCGTGGCTCTGCCCGTGCCCGCCGCCGTCGAGGTGGCCGACGACCAGCAGGGTCCCGCCGGGGGCGACCCAGTCCGCGATCCGCCGGTAGAAGTCCAGCTGGGGCACCGCCGGGTGGGCGTAGTGCGTCGTCACCAGGTCGAAGGTGCGCCCCGGCGTCCAGGTGGCCAGGTCCGCCTGCACCCACTCGACGTCGGCCGTGCGCCGGGCCGCCCGGGCCAGCGCCACGGCGGAGACGTCCGCCGCGGTCACCCGCCAGCCCCGGGAGGCCAGCCACACGGCCTCGGCGCCCTCACCGCACCCGGCCTCCAGTGCGGTGCCCGGGACGAGCGCCGCGGTCTCGGCGACCAGGCTCGGGTGCGGCGGCGCGGTCACGTCACCGGCGCGCTGCCAGTGGTCCTCCCAGTAGGCGGCGTCGAACTCGTGGTCCATCGGGGCTCCCGGTGCTCGTCCCGGCCGCGGGGTCACGACCGGCGGCCACGGTCCCCCGCAGCCGCCGGCGCCGTCCACGCACGTTGCCGGAACGGCACGGTCGCCCGACCGACCCGGCTCAGCCGAGGATCCCCCGGGTGACCGCGACCTGTTCGGTGAGGACGCCGCCGATGACGGCCTGGGTCTCGTTGATGGTGTCGATGACGGTGCT
>NZ_CEEDOS010000047.1:0-33396 GCF_979256525.1 Klenkia sp. AC732
GTGGTGTCCGGGGTGGGTCTCGCGGAGCTGGTGGTCACCGCCGGCGCCGCGGTCGGGGTGGCTCTGGGGGTGGTCGGCACCGCTCAGCTCGGGGTCCAGCTGCGGCGCGCGCTGGGCTGAGCACGCCCGGCGCCCGGTGGACCACGCCGTTACGCTGGGGTGAACCCCGGACGGCCTGGACGTCGAACGCCGGTTCACCCGCGCGTCTGCGCGCCCCCTCGTCCCCCACCTCCCGGGAGCCCCACCGTGTCCGTCGCCGTGACCGGTTCGATCGCCACCGACCACCTGATGACCTTCCCGGGGAAGTTCACCGAGCAGTTCGTCGAGGGCCAGATGGAGAACGTCTCGCTCTCCTTCCTCGTCGACGACCTGGTGCAGCACCGCGGCGGCGCCGGCGCCAACATGGCCTACGGCATGGGGCTGCTGGGCCTCACCCCGGTGCTGGTCGGCGCCGTGGGCAGCGACTTCGACGACTACGAGTCCTGGCTGAACCGGCACGGCGTGGACACCGAGTCCGTGCACTGGTCCAAGCTCAAGCACACCGCCCGCTTCACCTGCACGACCGACGCCGCGAACAACCAGATCGCGTCCTTCTACTCCGGCGCCATGGCCGAGGCCTCGCTGATCGAGCTGGCCCCCGTGGAGAAGCGGGTGGGCAGCCTGGACCTGGTCATCGTCGGCCCGAACGACCCCACCGCGATGGTCCAGCACACCCAGGAGTGCCGGGAGCGCGGCTACGCGTTCATGGCCGACCCGTCCCAGCAGCTCGCGTGGGCCGACGGCGAGATGATCCGCACCCTGGTCGACGGCGCCGAGCTGCTGTTCACCAACGAGTACGAGGCCGCCCTGCTCAAGCAGAAGACCGGCTGGAGCCACGCCGAGGTCCTCGACCGGGTCGGCACCTGGGTCACCACCCGGGCCGCCGCCGGGGTGCGCGTGGAGGCCAAGGACGCCGAGACCCTCGAGGTCATCGCCGTCCCCGAGACCCACCCGGTGGAGCCCACCGGCGGCGGTGACGCGCTGCGCGCCGGGTTCGTCGCCGCCCGCACCTGGGGCCTGGGCCTGCAGCGCGCCACCCAGGTCGGCTCGGCCGTGGCCACCGCCGCCGTCGAGGTCGTCGGCACCCAGGAGTACTCGCTGCCCCGGGAGTCGTTCCTGGAGCGGTTCGCCTCCGCCTTCGGTGCCGACGCCGCCGACGAGGTGGCCCCGCACCTGCCCGCCTAGTCCGAGGTGCTGTCCCCGCGCAGCGCCTGACCGATCGAGGGGTCCTCGGACCACTGGCTGAAGGGGATCCGGCGGATCTCCTTCAGCTCCCCGATCGTGGACCACTCGTTGCCGCCCAGGCGGGCCAGCGGCTGCAGCTCCTCGATCCGCGGCCGACCGTCGCGGACGGCGCTGGTCCACGCCGTGGCGTGCACGACGCGGCCGAACACCACGGTGCTGTCGCCCAGCCGGAGCGTCGAGTGCAGCACGCACTCCAGGCTCACCGGGGACTGGGCGACCCGCTTGACCGACACGACCGCGCTGTCCTCCAGGACGACGCCGGTGTGCTCGGCCTCGTCGTGGCCGGGCGGGAAGTCGGTGCCGGTGGCGTTGACCTGCTCGAACATCGACTCCGGCGTCAGGCTCACGGTGAACTCACCGGTGGCCTCCACGTTGTCCAGGGAGTCCTTGCGGCCCACCGAGGTGAACTGCACGATCGGCGGGTCCACGCAGGCCACGGTGTAGAAGCTGTGCGGGGCCAGGTTGTGCACGCCCTCGGCGGAGCGGCTGGCCACCCAGGCGATCGGGCGGGGGACGACGACGGAGTTCAGCACCCGGTAGAAGGCCCCGGCGCCCATCTGCGCCGGGTCGAAGTGCGTGCGTTCGGGAGAGGTCACCCGACCAGTGTGCGGTCCCGCCAGCGCAGGGTGCCCCGGCGCCTGCCGCGGACCGACCGGACCAGCAGCAGGTCCAGCAGCAGCACGCTCAACGGGTGCGCCAGGCTGTCGGGCCACACCCGCCCGCCGGTGCGGTGTGCGGTGACCGCCCGTCCGGTCACGCCGGCCGCGTAGCCGACCAGCCCGGCCCGCCCGCCCGCCAGCGGCGGCAGCACCCACACCGCGGTCAGGGCGGCACCCGCGGCCAGGCTGCCCAGCGACGAGCCGCCCAGGGCCGACCACAGCGACTTCTCGTACCCGGCGGCCAGCGCGGGCCAGCCGTCGTACATCCGGGTGGTGGCCAGCGTCGACCCGTCGACGACGACGCCCCGCCCGCCCGCCTGCTTCACCGCGCGCAGCAGCGCGATGTCCTCGAGCACCTCACCGCGTACCGCCCCGTGCCCGCCGGCCCGTTCGTAGGCCTCCCGGCGCACCACCAGGAACTGCCCGTTCGCCGCGGCCATCGAGGGCCGGCCGGCCCGCTCGGCCAGCCGCAGCGGCAGCGTGGTGGCCCACAGCCACTGCTGCAGGGGCTGCACCAGCCGCTCGGCGGCGGTCTCGGCCCGCTGCCGGGGCCAGGGGGAGACCAGGTCCAGCCCCTGGGCGTCCAGCACCGCGACGGCGGCCGCGACCGCGTGTGGCTCCAGCCGGACGTCGGCGTCCAGGAAGACCAGCACGTCGGCGTCGGACCCGGCGGCGCCCTGGGCGCAGGCGTTCGGCTTGCCCAGCCAGCCCACCGGCGGTGGGGTAGCGGTCCGCAGCTCGACGGGGTGCGCGGCCACGAGCTGCGCGGTGCGGTCGGTGGAGCCGTCGTCGACGACCACGACCTCCATGCGCGCGACACCCCGCTGGGCGGCCAACCCACCCAGGCAACCCTCGACCTCGGCCTCCTCGTCGCGCACCGGCAGCACGACCCGGACCCGCCTCGTGGTCGCCGGCGGGTCGGCCGGGGGTGTGCGCAGCAGCCGGGTGTTGACCGCGGCGTGCACGGCCCCGGCGACGGCGGCACCGGCCAGCACCCGCACCGCCCGGCGGCTCACCGGGACCGGGTCCGGGGCCGAGACAGGGACCGGGCCCGCAGCGCCAGGGCGGCCAGGAACGGCACGGCCAGGACGACGCCCCAGGCGGCCGAGCCGGGCAGGTCCAGGAAGGCCGCGTGCGCCAGCGCGCCACCCAGGGTCATCCAGGCCAGCGTCAGCATCGGGGCGCCGTCGCCCAGCCGGACCGGGGCCCCGGCGGCGAGCAGGTCGACCACCGTCATCAGCACCAGCCCGGCCAGCAGCCAGCCGGCCAGGTTGGTCAGCGGCACGGTGTCGATCCCGGGCAGCCCGGGGGAGGGGTGCGCCCAGGTCCAGTAGCCGGCCTGCACCAGCTGGGGGTCCAGCACGACGTCCCAGGCGGCGAACGCGGCCGCCGCGACGACGACCCGGCCGACCCGGTGCCCGGGGACCAGGCGGGCGGCCAGCAGCCAGCTGGGCCAGACCATCATCAGCCAGGCCAGCGGCACCAGGAACGGGACGCCGAGCAGCGTCGGGCCCAGCGCGTCGCTGTAGGTGTAGGTGCCGTAGGGGAACCCGGTGGCCAGCCCGACCGACTCGAAGAGCACCGCGGCCAGCGCGGTCACGCCCAGCACGCCCAGCCCGACGCGCGCGCCCCGGGACAGCCCCGCGTGCACCACCGACAGGGCCGAGCCCAGCAGCACGATCGTCCAGCTGACGACGTCCCGGGCGTCGCCGGCGGTCAGCGGGTAGGCGATCGCGGTGAGCACCACCCCGCCGGACAGCAGCCAGGGGACCCGGCGGAGCGCGCCGTGCTCCTGCTGCCGGGGCGGTGCCGTCACCGGCGGCTCAACCGCTGCTGCACACGGCCCTTGAGCCGGCCCAGCCCGGAGCGGTCGGCGAGCACCACCCGGGCGGCCGTCCGGCCGCTGTTGCCGCTGACCCCGCCACCGGGGTGCATCGAGGCACCGGACAGGTACAGCCCGGGCAGTCCCGGCACCTTGTGGCCGGACAGCTCCGGGGTGGGCCGGAAGGCGAACATGCTGGCCAGCGACATCTCCACGTGCATGACGTTGCCGCGCGGCAGCCGCAGCTCCTGCTCCAGCGTGAGCGGCGTCTGCACGTACAGCCGCTGTACCGAGGCGGCGAAGCCGGGGGCGAACCGGTCGACGGCGTCCACCAGTCGCTGGGCCTCACCGGCGGCCAGGGAGTCCCAGTCGCGGCCGTCGGCGAGCGTGTACGGGTACCACTGGCCCCAGATGGTGACGACGTGCTGGCCCGCCGGGGCGAGGGTGTCGTCGCTCGCGGAGAAGCTCATCGCCAGCGGCACCGGCTCGCGGGGCAGCTCGCCGGCCAGCCAGTCACCGTGCGCCCGGGCGAGCTGGGCCCGGTCGGTGCACAGCAGTTGCAGTCCCTGTAGCGAGTCGGCCTGGCTGACCCCGGGGTAGCTGGGCAGTGCGTCGGTCTGGCAGCGGACCACCAGGCCGAAGCCGTTGCCCAGCGGCGGGGCGGCGTCCCGCAGGGCGGGCGGGGCGTGCTCCCCGGCGATGGTGCGGGTGGCCCCGACGTGGCACGCCGCGACGACGGTGTCGGTGCGGACCCGCCGCCCCGACGCGGTGACGACGCCGGCGACGCGGCCGTCCTCCACCAGCAGGCTCGCGGCGCCGTCCCCGAGGACGACGCGGCCACCGTGCGACTCCAGCTTGCGGGCCAGGGCCTGGGTGAGCCCGCCGGAGCCCCCGACCGGGTGGCCGGGCGGCGTGGTGTGCAGCAGGGTGGCCCAGCCGACCATGGCCGCGGTGCCCGGCTCGGACATCGGCGGGCCGGACTGGGCGCCGAACCAGGCCAGTGCGGCCTTGAGCCGCTCGCTGCCGAACCACCGGTCCAGCAGGGCGTCACCGGAGCCCAGGAAGTCGGTGGCCAGCTCGCCGCCGGGGGTGCGCGCGCGGCCCTTGCCCGGGGCGCCCAGCGGCCACAGGTGGCGGACCAGCCGGGCCGGGCTGGGCCGGTCGCCGAAGGCCTGCACGACCTGTGCGCTGCGCGGGCCCCACACCTCGACGAACCGGCGGTAGGCGGCGGCGTCCTCGGGCCCGCAGGCGGCCTCGATCGAGGCGCAGGTGGCGTCCAGGTCGACGGAGAAGACCAGCGGCCGGCCCTCGGGACCGTCGCTGCCCGGCTGCGGGGCCGGGGCGAAGCCCCACGGGTCGCAGTCGACGTAGCGCAGCCCGTGGGCGGCCAGGTCGAGCTCCTCGACGATCCCGGAGTGCCGGATGATCACGTGCGCGCTCGACCCGCGGTCGACCCGCACGCCGGGCCAGCGCTCGACGGTGGACACGGCGCCGCCGAGCACCTCGTCGGCCTCGAGCACCTCCACGGTGAGCCCGGAGGCGGCCAGGTGGCAGGCCGCGACCATGCCGTTGTGCCCGGAGCCGATGACGACGGCGTCCACGGTGCGCTCGGGCTCAGCCACGCGCGGCACCGGCCAGGGGGAGCTCGGCGCCGAGGATGGCGAAGGGCCGGGCGTCGCCGGGGAAGTGGTAGCCGCGGGCCAGGTCGACGAACCCGTCGGCCCGGTACAGCTTGAAGGCCTTGGTCTCCGAGTCCGGGGTGCTCAGCAGCGCCGCCGGGTGCGGCAGCCCCTCGACCAGGGCGTGCAGCAGCTGCCGGCCCAGGCCCCGGCTCTGGTGGGTGGGGTGCACGTGCAGCTCGCAGACCTCGAAGGCGCCGGGCAGCCAGCGCTTGGCGGTCCGGCGGTCCAGGGCGTGCCGGACCTGGTCGTGCCACCACTGGCCCGGCGCCACCAGGTAGCCGTAGCCGAACCCGACCAGCTCCTCGCCGTCCGGGGTCTCGGCGAACGCCCCGACCGCGCGGAAGCCCGCGCGTTCGGTGTGCTGGACGGCGTAGCCGTACCGGCCGGCGACGACGGAGTCGCCGTAGCCCATGGCGGCGCCGTAGACGGCGAGTGCCTCGTGGAGGTGGTCGCGCATCCAGGGGGTCGGGAGCTCGGTCACCCGGGTGGCGGGGGCGGTGTCGGTCACAGGGCCTCTTCGGGGACGGCGTCGACCTCGGCAGCGGTGCCGGCGGTGATCCGCAGCAGCTCGTCGTAGGTCGTCGGGAAGACGGTGTGCGGGTGGCCGGCGGCGGCCCAGACGCGCTCGTGGCGGGCCAGGGTGACGTCGACCAGGGTGCCGATGGGCTCGGGGTGACCCACGGGGGCGACCCCGCCGATCGCCTGGCCGGTGTGCTCGCGGACGAACTCCGGGGACGCGCGGCGCACCTCGGGGACGCCGAGCAGGCCGGCGACCTTCGCGGTGTCCACCCGGTGGGCGCCACTGGTGAGCACCAGCAGCGGGTTGCCGTCGACCTCGAAGACCAGGCTGTTGGCGATCGCGCCCACCGGCACGCCGAGGGCCTGCGCGGCCTGGGCCGCGGTGCGGGCGCTGTCGGCGAGCTCGTGCACGTCGGCGTCGACGCCGGCCGCCCGCAGCTCCCGGACGACCGCGGCCACCCGGGGGTGGTCGGGGAGGGTCATGTCCCCGAGTCTCCCACCGGTGCCGGGGGCCCTGCTCGGTGCGGGCGGCCCGGGTCAGCCCGCCGCGCGCTCGACCGTCCGGTCCGCGGTGTTCTCCTCGCGGGGCAGGGCCGCGGACCGGGCCGGCGTCCGCGGGGCCAGCCGGAAGGACAGGGCCGTGTGGTCCAGCGTGCGGGGCAGCGGCGTCCCGGTGACGGCGGCGGTGCCCGCGGTCTGCGCGAGGCTGCGGTCGGCCAGCAGTGCGGCCAGCACCGTGCTGGTGGTGAAGAGCACCAGGTCCCGCCCCGGGCACCGGCCGGGTCCACCGCTGAAGGGGACCAGCGCCTCCGCGGTCCGGTCCCGCCCGTCCAGCCAGCCCGCCGGGTCGAAGGCGTCGGCGGCGGGCAGCGTGCGCTCGTCGCGGTGGAAGAAGGAGCTGACCACGACGAACGTGGTGCCGGCCGGGGCGCGACGGCCCCGCCAGTCCGTCTCCTGGGTCGACTCGCGCAGCACGGCCAGCGTCGTCGGCCACAGCCGGACCGACTCCAGCACCGTGGCGCGCAGCAGCGGCAGCTCCTGCGGGGTGTCCAGGTCCCGGCCGGCCAGCTCGTGGCGGACGTCGTCGAGGGCGGCGGGGTGCCCGGCCAGCAGGGACAGCGCCCGCCAGACCGCGATGCCCGCCGCGTCGTAGGCGAAGAGCCAGTGCGCCACCTGGGACGCCGCGGCGACCCGCCCCGAGGGGTGGCCGGCGCGGACCTCGGCGGCCAGGCTGCCGGGCTCGGCCCGGTCCAGCCACCCGTCGATGCCGTCCAGCAGCTGCCGGCGGCCCGCGTCGTCGGTGCGGTGCAGGTAGGCCCAGTTGGCGTGCGCCCGCAGGCGGCCGAGCAGGTCGGTCAGCTCCGCGTCGTCCCGGGCGCCGTCGCCGAGCACGACCCGGCGCACCGCCCGCCACCACCCGACGGCGAAGCGGTCCCAGTCCAGCTCCCCGCCGTCCGCCCCGTCAGCCCCGGCCACCTCGCCCAGCAGCCTGGTGACCTCCTCGCGGACCACGGGCACCAGGTGCGCGCCGACCGCGTGCAGCGGACGGTCCATCTGGAGGACGGACTCGTTCCAGGCCCGGCGCTGTGCCCTGTCCTCGCCGCGGCTGATCAGCACGCCCTGGGGCTGGAAGTGCGCCAGTGCGGCCCGCTTCTCCCGGGTGGCCGGGGCGAAGGGCTCCGGTGACCCGTCGAGCAGCCGGACGACGTCCTCCCGGTCCAGCACCAGCGCGACCTCCCGGAACGGGATGCGCAGCCGCAGCGGTCCGGGCCCGTGGGCCTCGCGCGCCCGGTGCAGGGCATCGGCGGCGCGCCGGTCCACCCCCAGGCGTCCGGCCGGTCCCAGGACCCGCGGCCGGCGCAGGATGATGCCCTGGGCCAGCATCGGGGCGAGCACGCCGGTGGCCAGGCGCAGGGTCTCCCGGGCCGAGGCCCGGGGGAGTCCGGCGGGGGTGCTGGGTGTCGTGCGGTGCTGGCTCAGAGCTGCTCCCTGCGGTCGGGACGGCGGGCCGTCCGCGGAGGTGCCCGACCCTCCGTGGGGGGTCGGGCACCTCTGTCCGGGGTGGGTGGCGGCGGGCTCGGCCGGCCCCGGGACTCGGGGTCACCGTGCCCCGGGGCGGCCGGGACCATGCGTGGGCAGGTGCCTCAGCGCACCCCGCTCATCAGTCTGCTGATGCCCGGCGCGGCCACCGCCAGGACCACGCCGAAGACGATCGCGACCCCGCCGAGCACGCCGAAGTACGTCGTCTGGCCCTCGACCGTGTAGTTCCCGGCGAGCACACCGGCCAGTGACGTGCCGATCGCCGTCGACAGGAACCACAACGCCACCATCTGGGTCCGGTAGGCCGCCGGGGCCAGCTTGGTGGACAGCGACAGGCCCACCGGGGACAGCAGCAGCTCGGCCACGGTGAAGACCAGCAGGACCCCGACCAGTCCCAGCAGCGGTGCGCTGTTCGGGGTGGAGCTGGCCATCGGCAGGAAGAGCAGGAACGCCACGCCCATGACCGCGGTCCCGGCCGCGAACTTCACCGGGGTGGCGGGCTGGCGGCGGCCCAGCTTCGTCCACAGCGCCGCGAAGACGCCGGACAGCGCGATGATGAAGACCGGGTTGATCGACTGCACCCACGACGCCGGCACCGTCCACCCGAAGAGGTCCCGGTCCAGCTGGTCGTCGGCGTAGAGCGCGACCACCGTCGACTGCTGCTGGTACAGCGACCAGAAGGCGACGCTGGCGGCGAACATCGGGATGAACGCCAGCACCCGGCGCCGCTCGGTGCGGTCGATGCGGGAGCTGCGCAGCAGCTGCGCGAAGTAGCCGACCGAGACCACCACGCAGACCCAGACGACGACCGTGGCCAGCCGCTCGGCCCGCAGCACCCCGGTCGTGGCCAGCGCGACCACCGCCAGGACGGCGACCACCAGCCCGGCGAGCCACCGGCCGCGCTCGGCCGCGGGCAGCGGCGAGGGCACCTCCCGGCCGGTGCCGGCCAGGCCGCGCCGCCCCCAGGCGTACTGGGCCAGGCCGGCGGCCATGCCGATCGCGGCCAGCCCGAAGCCCAGGTGGAACCCGATGGTCGACTGGGCCAGCCCGGTGAGCAGCGGCCCGACCAGCGCCCCCACGTTGATGCCGAGGTAGAACAGCGAGAACCCGGCGTCCCGGCGGACGTCGTCGGCGCTGTAGAGCAGCCCGACCAGCGTCGTGGCGGTCGCCTTCACCCCGCCACTGCCCAGCGCGATGAGCACCAGGCCGGTGCCGACGCCGCCCGGTCCGGGCACCACCGACAGCGCCAGGTGGCCGACCATCACCACGACCGCGGACCAGAAGAGCACCCGCTCGGGGCCCAGCAGCCGGTCGGCCACCCAGCCCCCGACGATGGTCGAGAGGTAGACGGTCCCGCCGTAGGCGCCCACGATGCTGGCCGCGGTCGAGGTGTCGATGCCCAGGCCGCCGTCGCGGACGGAGTAGGAGAGGTAGTACAGCAGGATCGCCTGCATCCCGTAGAAGCTGAACCGCTCCCACATCTCCACGCCGAACAGGTGTGCCAGGCCGCGCGGTTGCCCGACGAACGTCTTCTCCTCGATGGCCCGTCCCGGGACTGTGGTTGTCACGAGCAACCAGTGTCCACCTGCCCGGGTGGCCGCGCACGCCACCCCGGGTGGTCGTCCTGCTCCCGCCGGTCACCCCACTCCTGCTGGTCACTCCACTCCTGCTGGTCACCCTGCGCAGGCCAGCAGGGCGGCCTGGGGCGTGGTCTCCGGCCCGGTGGCCGGGCGCTCCCACCGCCGGCGGACGACGAACCCGGCGTCGGCCAGCTGGTCGGCCAGCTCGTCCGGGTCCAGTCGCCACAGCTCCAGGTCGACCGGGTGGCCGTAGGCGCGGTCCCGGCGGACGTGCTCGGTGCCCGCCTGGCAGGCGATCACCAGGTGGCCGCCGGGCACCAGCACCCGGCGCAGCCCGGCGAGCACCCCGGCCCGGTCGGGCGGGGCGACGTGGATGAGGGAGTACCAGGCCAGCGCGCCGGCCAGCGACGCGTCCGGGCCCGGCAGGGCGGTCAGGGTGCCGACGCCGAAGCGCAGCTCCGGGTGGGCCCGCCGGGCGACCGCGACCATGCCGGGGGAGAGGTCCAGGCCGTGGGCGTCGAGCCCGAGGGCCTGCAGGTGGGCGGTCACCCGGCCCGGACCGCACCCGGCGTCCAGCACCGGGCGGGCCGCGACCCCTGCCGCGACCCCTGCTGCGATCCCTGCTGCCGTCCCTGCCGTGGCCCCTGCTCCCGGCCCCGCTCCCGATCCCGGCCGGACCCGCGGTCCGTCGCGGACGGCTGCGGCGAAGGCGGCGAGGACCTCGCGGTCCCACGGCTGGGCGGCCAGGTCGTCGGCGAGCAAGCGGGCGTAGTCGTCGGCGACGGTGTCGTACGCCGCGCGCACCCGGGTCTCCAGATCGGTCACCCGCGCAGGGTGGCGCAGGGGTACGACGTTCCCGGCGCGGGTGGCGGAGGCCGTCCCGGACTGGTCCACCGGGCCGACCCCGTGCAGCCCGGTGCGCGGACGTCAGGCGAGCGGGCCGAAGAGCGTGGTCGGGGGTGCGTCGGGGGCCGGCAGGGCGTCCAGGACGGGCAGGAGGTGGCGTTCCTCGAACGCTGAGTGCGACTCGGTGATCGCGGCGAGCCCGTCCAGGTGGATCTGCAGCCGGGCCGGCGGTGCGCCGGCGGCCATGGCCGCCTCGAGGTCGGTGACCAGCAGGTCCATCAGGTGGTGGTCGTGCTGCAGCTGGTCCAGCACGCCGGCCAGGTCCGGTCGGGCGCGCCGGACCCCGGGGAACAGCGCGCCGTCCTCGCCCCGGTGGTGGCCGGTCAGCGCGGCGCAGGACCCGTGGCAGAAGAGCAGCAGGTCCCCACGGAGCCCTGGTGAGGCGTCCGGTGAGGCGTCCGGCGGGGCACTCGGCGGGGCACTCGGCGGGGCACCTGTCGGGTGGTCGTCGACCGCGTCGGGCTTCGTCCCCTCGTCGGGGGGGTCCCGGGCGACCTGCAGCGCGCGGCGCAGGCGTCCGTGGACGGCGCGCAGCTCGCTGGACAGTGCCCGGGTGCGGTCTGTCGGTCGGTGGTCGATGGTCGATGGGGCAGCAGGGCAGGGGTCCCGGGAGTGCGGCGACAGGGCCCGGCGCCCGCGTCGGTGGCTCCCGCGCGTCGTGCGGCGCGCCGTCCACACCCCGGCCGGTCGGCTTGACGCCTCCTCCGCACTCCGGTCTACTCGTCCCTGTTCGAACACGTGTTCGAACAGCTGGCGAGGGGATGCCGGTTGCGTCGCGGGGAGCGGAGTGTGTCATGAGCCGGGTGCTGGTCGGTGCGGGTGGCCGCGTCGGTGAACAGGTGCAGGTCGAGCGGGGACCCGTGGGGCCGGTCCAGTTCTGGCGCGGGGAGAGCCGCTACGAGGTGGGCGAGCTGCTCGACCACTGGGTGGAGACCTCCCCCTGGTGGCAGCGCGGGCCGGCCGCCGGTGGCGGCGGGGGCGCCTCGGCCGACCTGGTCGCCACCCGGCAGGTGTGGCGGGTGGAGGCGGTGCGTGCCGGGCGGTCCCGGATGAGCTTCGCCGGGGTGTTCGACCTGTCCTGGGAACCGGCCGAGAACTGCTGGCTGCTCGTCCGGGTGCACGACTGATGGGCGCCGTCCGGGTGCTCTCGCCCCGTCAGCTCGAGCTGGTCCCCCCGCTGCCCCCGGCGGCATCCCAGCTGCTGGGTCAGGCCCACCGCGGCCTGGCCGAGGCGGCCGCCTGCCCCGACGCGGGCTGGCGGTACGCCACCGCGCACCTGGCCGCGTTGCGTGCCGCGGCGGCGGTGCTGGCCGCCCGCACCCGTCCCGAGTCCGGGCGCCGCCGGCCGCGCAGCGCCTGGGTGCTGATCGGGCAGGTCGCCCCGGAGCTGGGGGAGTGGGCCTCGTTCTTCGCCGCCGGTGCGGCCAAGCGGGCCGCGGCCGAGGCCGGGCTGACGCACGCGGTCACCGAGCGGGAGGCCGACGACCTGGTGCGCGACGTCGGTGCCTTCCTGGCCGTGGTCGAGGCCACCGTGGCCCGGCCGGTGTCCGACACGGCTGCCCACCCGGCCCCGCCGACAGGAGACGCGACCCCGGCCCCCACGGCCGTGGTCACCCGACTGCGGACGACGTGAGCGGGGTCCCCCGACCGGGGACGACGGACGGTACGGAGGGGTCGGCGTGAGCGACCCCTTCGTCCACCTGCACGTCGCCTCCGGGTACTCGATGCGCCACGGCGCGAACCACCCAGCCGACCTGGTCGCCCGGGCGGCCGACCACGGCATGGGCGCGCTCGCGCTCACCGACCGGGACGGTCTCTACGGCGCGGTCAAGTTCGCGCTGGCCTGCCGGGCGGCCGACGTCCGACCGCTGTTCGGCGTCGACCTCGCCGTGGACCCGCTGGCCGGTGGGGAACCGGCCGGTCTGCGGTCGGTGCCCGACGCGGTGTCCGGCTCCGGTCGGCCGGGTGGTGGTGGTCGCCCCGGTGGGCGGGTGCCGCCCACCGCCGCCCGCCCCTCGGGCCCGCTGCGCGGGCGCGCCACGAACACCGCCGACCGCGCTGGGCACCCCTCCGCCGGTGCCCGCCGGTCCCCGGCGCGCGGGGGCGCCGCGGTCGACCCCCGGCACCCCCGGGTCGTCTTCCTGGCCCGTGACGGGGCCGGCTGGCGGTCGCTGTGCCGGCTCACCAGCGCCACCCACCTGGGCGGCACCCGGGGTGAGCCGGTGAGCTCGCTGCGGCTGGCCGCCGAGCACGCCACCGGTCTGCTCGCCGTGCTGGGGCCGGGGTCCTCGGTGGGCCGCGCGCTCATCGAGGGCCGGGCCGACCTGGCCCGGTCCCGGCTGGACGCCTGGCGGGAGGTCTTCGGGCCCGGTCAGCTGGTCCTGGAGGTCGTGCACCACCGCAGTCGCGGCGACCGGCTGCGCGCCCAGGCGATGCTGCGGTTCGCCGCGGAGACCGGGGTGCCGGCCGTGCTGACCAACGCGGTCCGCTACGTCGACGCCCTCGACGCCCCCACGGCCGACGTGCTGGACGCGACCCGCCGGCTGGTGCCGCTGGGAGAACGGCACGTCGACCGGCGCACCGCCGAGGGTCACCTGAAGTCGGGCAAGGAGATGGCCGAGGTCGTCGAGGACCTGGTCGGCCCCGACCGGGACGCGGGGCTGCGACTGCTGGAGACCACCGCCCGGGTGGCCGAGCAGTGCGTCGTCGACGTGCGCGCCGACCTGGGCATCGGCACCGTCCGCTACCCCGAGCTGGACGTCGTCACCACCCCTGCCGAGCGCGGCATGGGGCCCTCCCAGGTGCTGCGGGCCCGCTGCGAGGCCGGCATCGGGCGGCGCGGCATGCACGACTCCGCGCTGGTCCGGGAACGGCTGGACGACGAGCTCGGGGTCATCGACCAGCTGGGCTACCCCTCCTACTTCCTCACCGTCGCCGACGTGGTCGAGCTGATCAAGGGCCTGCGGGTCCGGGCCGCCGCCCGCGGGTCCGGCGCCGGCAGCCTGGTCACCTACCTGCTGGGCATCTCCGACGTCGACCCGATCCGCTACGGCCTGCTGATGGAGCGCTTCCTGTCCCCGCTGCGGCACCAGCTGCCCGACGTGGACATCGACGTGGAGTCCGCCCGGCGGATGGAGGTCTACGACGCCGTCATCGACCGGTTCGGGGCCGACCGGGTCAGCTGCATCTCGATGATGGACACCTACCGGGTCCGGCACGCCATCCGTGACGTCGGCGCCGCGCTGGGGCTGCCGCCGGCCGAGATCGACGCCATCGCCAAGGCCTTCCCGCACATCCGGGCCAACCAGGTGCACGCCGCGCTGCGCGACCTGCCGGAGCTGCGGGCCAGCCGGATGGGGTCCAAGCGGTCGGGGGGCAGCGGAGACCTCGACCTGGTCTTCGACCTGGTCGCCCGGCTCGACGGGTTGCCCCGGCACATCGCGCTGCACCCGTGCGGGGTGCTGCTGTCCGACGCCACCCTGCTGGACCGCACCCCGGTCGAGCAGAGCTACCTGGGCTACCCGATGAGCCAGTTCGACAAGGACGACGTGGAGGAGCTGGGGCTGCTCAAGCTGGACCTGCTGGGCATCCGGATGCAGTCCTCCATCGCGCACGCCATGGACGAGGTGGCCCGGGTCGAGGGCGTGCAGGTCGACATCGACGCGGTCCCGCGCGACGACCCGACGACCTTCGAGCTGATCCGCAGCACCCGCACGCTGGGCATGTTCCAGATCGAGTCCCCGGGCCAGCGGGAGCTGGTGGGCAAGTTCGGGCCGCGGACCTTCGAGGACATCGTCATCGACATCTCGCTGTTCCGGCCCGGGCCGGTCAAGAGCGACATGGTGACCCCGTTCCTGATGGCCAAGAACGGCTGGCGGGACCCGGTCTACCTGCACCCGCGGCTGCAGCCCGCACTGGAGGAGACCGCCGGGGTGGTGGTCTTCCACGAGCAGGTGCTGCGGATCGTCGCGGAGATGACCGGTTGCGACCTGGCCAGCGCCGATGAGGTGCGGCGGGCGCTGGGGGAGAAGGACGCCCACCCCGAGGTGCGGGCCTGGTTCATGCCCCGGGCGCTGGCCGAGGGCTTCGACCACGACGTGGCCGAGCGGGTCTGGGAGGTGCTGGTCGCCTTCGGGTCCTTCGGGTTCTGCAAGGCCCACGCGGCCGCCTTCGCCCTGCCCACCTACCAGTCGGCCTGGCTCAAGACCCACCACACCGCGGCGTTCCTGGCCGGGGTGCTCACCCACGACCCCGGCATGTACCCCAAGCGGCTGATCCTCGACGACGCCCGCAACTTCGGGATCACCGTGCTCGGCCTGGACGTCAACGCCTCCACCGGCACCTACCGGGTGGAGCGGCTCGACACCGGAGCCGGCGACGGCGGGTACGACGACGGCGGGGACGACGACGGCGGGGACGACGACGGCGGGGACGGCGACGGCGGGGACGGCGACGGCAGGGACGGCGACGGCAGGGACGGCGACGGCAGGGACGGCGACGGCAGGGACGGCGACGGCAGGGACGGCGGGGACGGCGACGGCAGGGACGGCGACGGCAGGGACGGCGACGGCGGGGACGGCAGGGACGGCGACGGCAGGGACGGGCCCACCGTCGAGGATCCCGACGACACCGGTCGGGCACGCCCGGAGTGGATGCCGGCGACGATGCCCGACCCGGCGCGGCACGGCATCAGGCTGTCCCTCGCCGACGTCAAGGGCATCTCCGTCGAGGAGGTGGCCCGGGTGGTGGCCGGGCAGCCGTACCGGTCGCTGGCCGACTTCTGGCAGCGGGCCTCGGTGTCCCGCCCGGTGGTGGAGCGGCTGGTGGTGGCCGGGGGATTCGACTCGGTCTACGGGTTCGGGGTCCGGGACAGCGAGGGCGGCCGCCCGACCCGGGGTCGGCAGGAGGTCACCCGCCGGGACCTGCTGCTCCAGGTCAACGAGCTGGACCGGTGGAGCCGCAGTGGCGCGCGCGCCGGTGCCGGCGGGCAGCTCAGCCTGGACCTGCTGGGCCTGGGCGCCGACGAGACCGAGGAGCCGGCCGGCCTGTTCGACCTGCCCACCGGGGAAGGCCCCGGGGACGGGGACGACGGGCCGCTGCCGGGACCACGGGCCGGGTCCGCGCCGGCCTTCGGCGGGTCCAGCGGCCTGCCGGAGTTCACCGACGCCGAGCGGGTCCGGGCCGAGCTGGAGGTGCTCGGGCTCGACGCCAGCCGGCACGTCGTCGAGGACTACCGGGAGTTCCTCGCCGCGCTGGGCGCGGTCCCGGCGGGGGAGCTGCTGGGCTGCCGGTCCGGGTCCGAGGTGCTGGTCGGCGGGGTCAAGGTGGCCACTCAGACCCCGCCCATCCGCTCCGGCCGGCGGGTGGTCTTCGTGACCCTGGACGACGGCACCGGCTGCTCGGACTCCACCTTCTTCGAAGACGTCCAGGGCCCCTACGCCGCGACCGTCTTCCACTCCTGGCTGCTGGTCGTGCGCGGCGTGCTGCGGCGCACCGGTCCGCGCGGGGTGTCCATGCGGGCCACCGGGGCCTGGGAGCTGCCCGCGCTGCACGAGGCCTGGGAGGCCGGCGGGCTCGGCGCGGTCGCGGACCTGATGGCCACCCCGGCCGGGTTCACCGAGCAGGCCATCGCCGGGGCCGCCGCCTCGCACGGTCCGCGTCCGGTGGTGGTGCGGCCGGTGCTGGTGCACCCCACCGGCTTCCGGCTGTCCCCCTACGCCGACATCAAGCCCGCGGGTGAGGACTCGAAGGCCGCCCCCCGCAAGCTCTGGCACTCCAGCCAGGGCAGCTCGGGGCACTGAGGGGTGGGGCGCAGCGACGGGCGCGGGTTGCCGGACCGGCAAGGACGCTGGATCCCGCCGGGGTGCCGGTCCCAGGGTGGGGACGTGGACGACAGCACCCGACCCGACGGCCCGGGCACCGAGCAGGACCCCGAGCCCGGACAGCAGCCCGGACAGCAGCACGGGCCTCAACACGGTCAGGGCCACCAGCACGGCCACCAGCACGGTGCCGAGGGCCAGGAGCAGCGGCACCAGCACGGCGACCAGCCCGGCGGCCCCGCACAGCGCGGTCTCGGCGCCGAGGCCTTCGAGGCCGACCCCTCGACCTGGTTCACCCAGGAGTTCTGGGACCTGCACTACGGCGCGGGCACCGTCTGGTCCGGCGACCCCAACCCGGTCCTGGTCCAGCACGCCACCGCCCTGACCCCGGGCAGCGCGCTGGACGTGGGCTGCGGTGAGGGCGCAGACGCGATCTGGCTGGCCCGCGCCGGGTGGACCGTCACCGGGGCCGACGTCAGCCAGGTGGTGCTGGACCGGTGCGCCGCCCTGGCCCGCGACGCCGGCCCCGACGTCGCCGCCCGCACCCGCTGGCAGCAGGCCGACGCACTCACCTGGGCACCGCCCGCGCTCACCCACGACCTGGTGTCCGCCCAGTTCCTGCACCTGCCCCGGCCCGCCCTGCACGCGCTGCACCGCCGTCTGGCCGCTGCCGTCCGCCCCGGGGGCACCCTGCTCGTGGTCAGCCACGACCCCGCCGACGCCCACGAGCACGCCCACCGGCCCGACACCCCGGACATGTTCGTCAGCGCCGCGGACATGGCCGGCGTCCTGGACCCGGCCCACTGGGACGTCGAGGTCGGCAGCCCGCAGCGGCAGGCGCCGGGCCCCGACGGCACCCCGGTCACCGTCCGCGACGCCGTCCTCCGCGCGGTCCGCCGCAGCTGAGCAGGTGCGGCGCGGGGGCTCCCGGCACCGCCCGCCGCCGGCCCGGTGGGCCACCGGCGTCGCCACTAGGCTCGGTCGGGTGCCGCCGTCTGAGACCCCGCCCGCCAGCCCGTCCGGCACCCCCGACGGCCCCAGCGGTCCCCGCGGCACCCGCCCCGCCGGCGCCGAGCCCCCGGTCCGCAGCGCCGCGGTCTGGGCCGCGCTGGACCCGCTGATCCACAGCGGCCCGCTGCAGGTGCTCGACGTGGGCGGCGGTGCCGGGGTCTTCGCCGTGCCGCTGGCCCAGCTCGGGCACCGGGTCACCGTCGTCGACACCTCGGCCGACGCCCTGGCCACCCTGCGCCGCCGGGCCGACCTGGCCGGCGTCGGCGACCTGGTGCACGGCGTCCAGGGCGATGCCGACCAGCTGGCCGCCGTCCTCGCCGACGACACCCTCGACGCCCCGGCCGCCGGCTACGACCTGGTCCTGGTGCACTCGGTCCTCGAGGTCGTCGACGACCCCGCGGCCACCCTCGCCGGCATCGCCGCGGCCCTGCGTCCCGGCGGCCGGCTCAGCGTCACCGCCGCCAACCGGGCCGGCGCCGTCCTGGCCCGGGCCCTGGGCGGCCACCCGGTCGAGGCCCGCGCCCTGCTCGGTGACCGGGACCCCGCACCGTCCCGCTCCCGCACGCGCCCGGCGCGCCGCCGGTACAGCCCCGACGAGCTGCTCGCACTGGTCCGCGACGCCGGCCTGCAGGCGGGGGAGTGGCGCGGGGTCTCCGTCGTCGCCGACCTGCTGGAGTCCACCTCCGGTGCCGACCCCGCCGCCCTGCGTGCCCTGGAGCTCCAGCTGGCCAGCACCTCGCCCTACCGGGACGTCGCCACCGGCCTGCACCTGCTGGCCAGCCGGGGCGCGGGCCCGGCGTGAGCCGCTGATGACCCCGCCGACGACACGGTCCCCGGGCACCGGGCCGCAGGGCCTGCCCGCCGACCTGCAGCGCCCGGCCTACGGCACCGCGACCCTCGCCGACGTGCTCCCCGGGGTGGCCACCGCCCTCGGGGTCCCCCTCCAGCGCGGCACCGACCTCACCGCCGACCCGCTGGGCCTGGCCGACACCCTGCGCGGGGCCCGCAGCGTCGCGGTGCTGCTCGTCGACGGCCTGGGCGCCGACCTGGTCCGGGCGCACGCCGACCTGGCCCCCACCCTGGCCGGGCTGCTGAGCCCCGTCGGCGACCTGCAGGCGCCCTGCCCCAGCACCACGCCGGTCAGCCTCACCACGTTGGGCACCGGCCTGCCGCCGGGCAGCCACGGCGTCCTGGGCTTCGTCACCGACGTGCCCGGCGAGGACCGCACCGTCACCCACACGCACTGGACCGACGACCCCGACCCGGACACCTGGCAGGCCAGGCCCACGGTGTTCCAGCAGCTGGCCGCCGCCGACGTCGCCAGCACCGTCGTCGGGCCGTACGCCTACGCCGGGTCCGGGCTGACCCGGGCGGCCTACCGCGGGGCCCGCTACACCTCGGCGGTCAGCCCCGGGGACCTCGCCGCCGTCCTCGCGCACGCCCTCGGCGGCCGGGACCGGTCGCTGGTCTACGGCTACCACGCCGAGCTCGACCTGACCGGGCACGTCCGGGGCGTCGACTCCGACAGCTGGCGGCACCAGCTGGCCGCGGTGGACCTGATGGTCGCCCAGCTGGTCGACGCCCTCCCCGCGGACGCCGCCCTGCTGGTCACCGCCGACCACGGGATGCTCGACGTCCCCGCCGACACCCGCCTGGACGTCGACGCCGAGGTCGCGCTGCAGGAGGGCGTGCGGGTGCTGGCCGGGGAGCCCCGGGCCCGGTACGTGCACGCCCGACCAGGCGCCGAGGCCGATGTGCTCGCCGCCTGGCAGGGCGTGCTCGCGCACCGCGCCTGGGTCGTCAGCCGGGAGGAGGCCGTCGCCAGCGGGGTCTTCGGCCCGGTCGACGACGGCCTGGTCGCCCGGATCGGCGACGTCGTCGCGCTCGCCCGAGGCAGCTGGGCGCTCACCGCCACCCGGCGCGAACCGGTGCCCTCGATGCTGGCCGCCTACCACGGCTCGCTGACCGCGACCGAGCTCGCGATCCCGCTGCTGCTGGCCCGCGGCCGGGCCCTGGACGGCGCGGCGTGAGCCGCCGCACGGAGGACCGCGGACCCGCGACGCCGATGCTCACCGTCTGCCGCGGCTGCTGCTGCGGGCGCACCGAGAAGCACCCCGACGTCGACCACCGGGCGCAGCTGGAGACGCTGCAGCGGGCCGGCGCCCGGGTGCGGGTGGTGGACTGCCTGGACGCCTGCGAGCGGTCCAACGTGGTCGTCGTCAGCCCCACCCCGGCCGGCCGCGCCGCCGGGGCCCGACCGGTCTGGCTGGGCGGGGTGCTGGACGAGGAGACCACCGCCGAGGTCGTGCAGTGGGTCGCCGACGGCGGCCCCGGCGTGGCCGAGCCGCCGGGCTTCCTGGACATCCAGGTCTTCAGCCCGTCGCGGCGGACCCGCGCGGAGGCCGAGCTCTAGACCGGGGGCTCGACGGGGGCGAGGGGCCCCACCGGGTGCCAGGTCCGCCACCGGCCCGGCCGGAGCGCGGCGCAGGTCAGCAGCCGGGACTCGGCCGAGAGCCGCGCGTCCAGGGTGAGCACCAGGTCGCCGTCGGGGCCGCCCAGGGTCACCGCCCAGCGCTCACCGCCGGTGTCGGGCGCGGGCAGGGCGCGCACCGAGCGGACCGGCAGGTCCTCCACCCCGAGCAGACCCAGCTCGGCACGGGCCAGCTGCTGGGCGGCCTGGGCCGGCGGGGTCAGGCCGGCGCGGCCGCGCAGGTGGTCCAGCAGCACCTCGCCGCGGCCGTGCGCCCCGACCAGGTCGGCGCCGTCGCCGGGGACCTGGCCGTAGACGTGCCCGGTGGGCAGCACGAGCACGTTGGCGGCGAACCGGTCCCCGCCCAGGTGGCTGGTCTCCCAGACGTCGGCCGGGCCGGCGGCCGGGAGGGCCCGGGCCAGCGGTCGTCCGCGCACGGCGCAGCAGGCGTCGTGGCCGCCGTGGGTGCACACCAGGTAGGTCGGATCGGTGTGGTCGACCCCGACCGAGCCGTCCAGGGGCGCGTCCAGGAGCTCGGCGTCGGTCTCCCGGGTGGACCAGCGCAGCCAGGTGCCCCCCGGGGTGACGTCGGCGACGGCCCAGCGTCGGCCGGAGTCGCTGAGCCGGTCCCCGGGGCGGCGCACCATCTGGATCCGCAGCCCGGCGTCCCGGGCGCGGGCGGCCAGCAGCGGGGCCACGGCGGCGTCGAAGCGGGACTGCAGCAGTGCGTCCCGGCCCCAGGGTCCGGGCTGCTCGACCAGCAGCCACCGGCGGGCCGGCGGGGCGGTGGCCATGGGGGAGTCACCCGCGGTCAGGGCGCGGACCGAGCACCGCCCCTCGTCGAGGCGGCCGACCGGGGTGGACCGGTCGGCCGCGACGAGGGGCGGGGCGTCGTCGGGGACCAGGCAGAAGTCGTCCGCCGGGTCAGGCACCTGCTGCGTGCTCGCCACCTCGGGGTGACCGGCCTGGGGACTCATCGTCCCCATGGTGCACAGGTCCTCCGGCGACCGCGTCGGGGACGACGGCGACGGACTCCACCACGAGCCGGCGGGCCAGGGTCAGCTGCTCCTCGGCGTCCAGCCCGGGCAGGTCGCCCACCTCCAGCTCGCCCGCGGCGAGCAGCTCGGCCAGCGCCGGGCGGGTGGCGGCGGGCAGGTCGTGGTGCCGGCGTCCGGCGACCAGGGTGACCCGCTCCCCGACGACGTCGCGCAACTGCACCCGCAGCCGCGGACGCAACCGCAGCACGGTGTCGGCCGACAGCGCGGCGGCGGCGGCGGACTGGGCCAGCGGGGCGACCGGCTCGGGTCGCACCTGGGCCCAGGTCCGTGAGCGCAGCCGGTCGGACACCACGGCGGGGTCGACGCGGTCCAGCCAGGAGTGCAGCCCGGCGATCACCGCGGCGACGTCCTCGGCGGTGGTGCCAGGGTCGGCGAGGTCGACGCCCAGGGGCAGCGACCGGCGCAGCTCGGGGTCCTCGACGGCCAGGGTGCGCACCAGGTCCAGCGCCGACTCCACGGCGCCCCAGCGGGTCACCGGGTGCACGCCGATGGTCAGGTGGGCGCTGATCTCGCCCAGTGCGGTCGCCGAGTGCAGGTAGCCGCGGGGCAGGTAGAGGGCGTCACCGGGACGCAGCACGGTGTCGATGACCGGCTCGCGCTCCGCGGCGGCAGCCACGGCCTCGGCCCGGTCACCCCAGGGCTGGGTGCGCAGCGGGTCGGTGAGCACCGGCTCGTGGATGGTCCAGTGCTTCTCCCCGGCGACCTGCAAGACGAACACGTCGTGCACGTCGTAGTGCGGGGAGAACCCGCGCGAGGACGGCGGGGTGATGTAGGCGTTGACCTGGGTGGGGTGCCCGAGGTCGGCGGCGAGGGAGTCGGCGAACTCGACCAGCGGCGGCCACAGCCGGTGCAGGCCCTGCAGGACGACGGTGCTGCCCTCGCTGAACAGGCGCAGCACGGAGTCCGAGGAGACCTGGTCGGCCACCTCGGCCCCGGCGCCGCCGGAGGTGGTGAAGCGCTTGGGGTCCACCACGGCGCCGTCCTTGGCGATCCGCAGGAACGGGGTGCGCAGGCCGCGGGCGGACAGCAGCTCGTCCACGTCGGCGAGGGTCAGCAGGTCGGCGAAGCCGCCGGGGCCGGTGGGGGAGGACGAGTCGAGCTCCGCAGCGCTGGACAGCAGGGGCCGGCGCGACCAGTGCTGCTCGGCGAAGACCTGCGGGTCCACGCGCACGCAGCGCCGCAGGGCCGGACGGAGGTCGCCCTCCGTCCGGCCCTGCAGGGTCGTGGTCTGGCTCAGGCCGAACCGTCCGCGCCGCCGTCGCTCTGGCCCGGGGTGCCCTCGCCGGCACCGCTGTCCGCGGGGCCCTCGGCGGAGCCGTCGGCGCCGTCGTCGTGCTGGCCGGGGGTGCCGGAGCCGGCACCGCTGTCGGCCGGGCCCTCGGCGCCACCGTCGGCACCGCCGTCAGCGCCACCGTCGGCGCCACCGTCCTGCTGGCCCGGGGTGCCGGAGCCGGCACCGCTGTCCGCGGGGCCCTCGGCCGAACCGTCGGCGCCACCGTCGTGCTGGCCCGGGGTGCCCTCGCCGGCGCCGCTGTCCGCGGGGCCCTCCACGCTGGTCATGTCGTCGTCGTCGAACGCCACGGTTCCTCCATCAGGTCGTCGTACGGCCGCCGATCAGCGGCCCCGGACCTGTCGTACCGCGGTGATCGACTCCCTAACCATCCCCCGCGGTGACGTCGGCCGGGCGCGCGTAGAGCCCCGGGTGGGCGGGGTAGGTGGGGCCTCGTGCACGACACCCCCAGACCCGGGGTCCTCGCCCGCGAGGACGCTGTCCAGACCACCGCCTCCGCTTTCACCCGGCTGCTCGACGCCGGCTGGTCCACACCGCCCCCCGGCAGCGGCGCCACCGCCGAGCGGTGGCGCGCCCTCCACGACCTGGGTGCGACCGACCTGCCGCTGGCCCGGCTGGCCGAGGGCCACGCCGACGCGGTCGCGGTGCTCGCCGAGCTCGACGGCCCGGCACCCGGGGCCGGCGAGCGGCTCGGCGTGTGGGCCGCGGAACCGCCGTCGGGCCGGGTGGGCGCCGAGCGTGCGGGTGGCGGCTGGCGCCTGTCGGGGGTCAAGCAGTGGTGCTCGGGTGCGCGGGTCTGCACCTCGGCCCTGGTGACCGCGCACGCCGACGACGGCCGACGGCTGTTCCTGGTCGACCTCGGAGCCCGGGGTGTCGCGCCGTCCCCGGGTGCCTGGGCGGCCCCCGGGATGGCCGGCAGCGACACCGCCGACGTGCTGCTGGACGACGTCCCGGCGCTGGCCGTCGGGGGCCCGCGGGCCTACCTGGACCGGCCCGGCTTCTGGCACGGCGGCATCGGGGTCGCCGCCGTCTGGGCCGGGGGAGCGGCGGGCGTGGCACGGGCGCTGGCAGACGTCGTCGCCACCGCCCCCGAGGACCCGCACCGCGACGCCGCCTGGGGTGCGGTGGACGTCGCGCTCGCCGCTGTGGACGCCGCCCTCGCGGTGGCCGCCGCCGAGGTGGACGCCGACCCGGCCGACACCGCCGGCGCCGCGCAGCGGCGGGCCCACCGGGTCCGCGGACTGGCCGCGCGCACCGGGGACGAGGTGCTGGCCACCGTCGCCCGCGCCCTGGGGGCCGGTCCGGCCGCGCACGACACCCGGTACCTCGGGCAGGCCGCCGACCTCGCCGTCTACCTGCGCCAGCACCACGGCGAGCGCGACCTGGCCGCGCTGGCCGCACCGCTGCGGGCCGCCCGGTGAGCGCCCCGGCCGCCGGGCACACCCCGGACGCCACCCCCGAGGAGGCCTGGGCCGGGTGGCTGCCCGGGCAGGACTGGCCCGCCTGGGTGCCCGACCCGACCTGGCGGCGGGTCGCGGTCTGCGCCGCCCACCCCGACGACGAGGTGCTCGGCGTCGGCGGCACCCTCGCGCTGCTGTCCGGGGCGGGCGTCGAGGTCGAGCTGGTCGCCGTCACCGACGGCGACGCCAGCCACCCGGGCAGCACCGTGCTCAGCCCCGCGCAGCTCGCCGTCGCCCGGGTCGCCGAGTCCGGGCACGCGCTGCGCGCCCTGGGTGCCGGGTCCACCCGGACCACCCGGCTGGGCCTGCCCGACGGCCTGGTCGCCGAGCACGAGGCCGGACTGGGCGTGGCGCTGGCCGCCGCGTTCGCCGGGGTCGACGCCGTGCTCACCACCTGGACCGGGGACGGCCACCCCGACCACGAGGCGGTCGGCCGGGCCGCGGTCGCCGCGGGTGCGCGGGCCGGCGTCCCGGTCTGGCAGTACCCGGTGTGGACCTGGCACTGGGCCGTGCCCGGCGACCCACGCGTGCCCTGGGAGCGGGCCCACCGGGTCGACCTGCCGCCCTCGGCGCAGGACGCCAAGGCGGCCGCGATCGCCTGCTTCCGCACCCAGGTCGCCCCGCTGGGTCCCGACCCGGCCGACGCCGTCGTGCTCCCCCCGGAGTTCCTGGCCCACTCCGCCCGACCGACCGAGGTGCTCTGGACGTGACCCTGCCCGCGTCGTTCTTCGACGACATGTACGCCGCCGCCGAGGACCCCTGGTCGATGCGGTCGCGCTGGTACGAGCGCCGCAAGTACGCCCTGACCACCGCGGTGCTCCCGCGCGAGCGGTACGCCGACGCCCTGGAGGTCGGCTGCTCGGTCGGCGAGCTGACCGCGGCGCTGGCCCCGCGCTGCGAGCGGCTCACCGGTTGGGACGCCAGCGCCGCAGCGGTCGAGCGGGCCCGCGCCCGGGTCGCCGGCACCCCCGGGGTCGCCGTCGAGCAGCGGACGGTGCCCGGTGACGCGCTGCCCGGCGTCGACCTGCTGGTGGTCTCCGAGGTCCTCTACTACCTGTCCCCGGCCGACCTCGCCGTCTTCCTGCACCAGGTGCGGACGGCGGTCCGCCCCGGCGGCACCCTGCTCGCGGTGCACTGGCGGCACGAGGTGCCCGAGTACCCGCAGACCGGGGACGCCGTCCACGAGGCCCTGCGGTCGGAGCTGGACTGGCCCCTGGTCGCCACGCACGCCGAGACCGACCTGCTGCTGGACTGCTGGGTGCGGGCGCCGGCGGACGACGTCCGCGCGGCGTCGGTGGCGGCGGCGGAGCAGCTGTGGTGACCGGACTGCTGGGCGTCGTGGTCCCCGCGCGGGACGAGGCGGAGCTGCTGCCCGGCTGCCTGGCGGCACTGGCCCGGGCCGCGGCGCACCCCGACCTGGCCGGCGTCCCGGTGCTGGTCGTCGTGGTCGCCGACCTGTGCACCGACGACACCGCCGACCTGGCCCGGGCCGGGGGTGCCCGGGTGGTGGAGACCGGCGGGGGCAACGTCGGCGACGCCCGGCACGCCGGGGTGCTGGCGGTGCTGGCCGAGGCCGCGCACACCGGGGTGCCCGCCGACCGGGTGTGGGTGGCCAACACCGACGCCGACAGCCGGGTGCCCGCGGACTGGCTCGCGGTGCAGGCCCTGGGTGCGGCCTCGGGCGTGGACGCCGTCGTCGGCACGGTCGCCGTCGAGGACTGGACCGGGCACCCGCCGCACGTCCCGGCCGCCTTCGCCGCGGCCTACGACGCGTGGCGTGCCGGTGGTCTGGACGCCGTCCACCCGCACGTGCACGGGGCCTCCCTCGGGGTGCGGGGGAGCGCGTACACCGCGGTCGGCGGGTTCCCGCCGCTGGTGGTGTCGGAGGACGAGGCGCTGGTCGGGGCGCTGCTGCTGGCCGGTCGCACCGTGCTGCGGACACCGGCGGCGCCGGTGGTCACCTCGGCCCGCCGGGTGCCGCGCGCCGGCGGCGGCTTCGGCGCGGACCTGGACGGGCTGGCCACCGGGGGGCAGGAGGACTGAACCGCTAGGCTGTCGAACACGTGTTCGAACCGAGCGAGGGGTGTGGGTGGACCGGGCCGAGGGCTGCACCGTGCTGCACGTGGACATGGACGCCTTCTTCGCCAGCGTCGAGGTCCGCCGGGACCCCTCGCTGCGGGGGAGGCCGGTCATCGTCGGCGGGGCCGGCAACCGCGGGGTGGTCACCTCGGCCACCTACGAGGCCCGCGCGTACGGCGTGCACAGCGCGATGCCCACCTCCCGGGCGCTGCGGCTGTGCCCGACCGCGGTCGTCGTCCCGGGGGACATGGCGCTCTACGCCGAGGTCTCCCGGGGGGTCATGGCCGTCTTCCGCACCATCACCCCGCTGGTGGAGCCGCTGAGCCTGGACGAGGCGTTCCTGGACGTCTCCGGGGCCGGCCGCCGGCTGGGGGACCCCGTCGACGTCGCCGAGCTGGTCCGCGCCCGGGTGTTCGACGAGCAGGGCATCACCTGCTCGGTGGGCGTGGCCGGCACCAAGTTCGTCGCGAAGCTGGCCTCCACCCGCAGCAAGCCCGACGGGCTGATGGTGGTCCGGCCCGCGGAGGTCATGGGCTTCCTGCACCCGCTGCCGGTGGGCGCGCTGTGGGGCGTGGGTGCCAAGACCGAGGAGGTGCTGGTCCGGCTGGGCCTGCGCACCGTGGGCGACCTGGCGCACGTGCCGGCCCGGACCCTGCAGCGTGCGCTGGGCCACGCCGCGGGCAGCCACCTGCACGAGCTGGCCTGGGGCCGGGACCCGCGCCGGGTGGTGCCCGACGAGCCGGAGAAGTCCACCGGCGCGGAGGAGACCTTCGGCGTCGACGTCGACGACCCGGTGGTCATCCACCGTGAGCTGCTGCACCTGTCCGAGCGCACCGCGGGGCGGCTGCGCTCCACCGGGCACCTGGCCCGCACCGTCACCCTCAAGGTGCGGTTCTCCGACTTCCACACCATCACCCGCTCCCGCACCCTCAAGGTGCCCACCGACGTCGCCCAGGAGCTCTACGACACCGCCCGCGACCTCTTCGACGCCCTCGGCCTGGACCGGGCCCGGATCCGGCTGGTCGGGGTGCGCGCCGAGGGGCTCACCGACGCCGACGGCACGCCCACCCAGCTGGTGCTCGGGGCCCGCGAGCACGGCCGCCGCGACGCCGAGCTGGCCGCCGACCGGGCCGCCCGCCGGTTCGGTGCCGGGGCGGTGCGCCCGGCCACCCTGCTGCGCCGCGACGGCGTCACCGGTCGCTCCCAGGCGGTGCCCCGCCCGGGCAGTCCGGCACCCCGCCGGAGCCCGGACGACGGACGCCGTGCCGCCGGACCCCGCAGTCCCAGCCCGGGACCCGACGGGGACGCGGCGTGACGGGGACGCGGCGTGACGGGGACGCGGCGTGACGGGGAGGCGGCGTGACGGGGACGCGGCGTGACGGGGCAGACAGTGCGTCCCGGCGCGCTCCGGGGAACGTCCTGGAGGGCCGGTTCGTCCTCCTGGAGGAGCCGGTCCACCCCCGAGAGGGTGATCGGTGCCAAGTCGCAACCGTGTCGGGGGCCACTCGCCTTTCGCACCCTGCGCAAGGCTCGTATCCTCGTCACCACCGCCGGTGGAGAGCCACCGGCGGCCAGAGCTCGGACCTCAGGAGGTCGTCGTGCCGCTCTCCGAGCACGAGCAGAAACTGCTGGAGCAGATCGAGCGTGCGCTCGTCGACGACGACCCGAAGTTCGCCTCCCAGGTGCGTACCGGTGACCGTCGGCAGAAGGCTCGCCGCAAGCTCCAGCTCGGTGCGCTCGCCGTCGTCGTCGGTCTCGCCGTGCTCGTCGGCGGGGTGGCGCTGCCCAGCACCCCCGTCGGGGTCGTCGGCTTCCTGCTGATGTTCGGCGGCGCCGCACTCGGCGTGCTGAACTACTCGGCCGCCACCGGGGCCGTCGAGGTCGGTGGTCCCGAGGGCAGCGCGCCGGTCGGTGGCTCGTCCCGCGCGAAGGGCGGCAAGGCCAAGGCCCGCCGCCAGCCCCTCAAGGACCGCCTCGAGGAGCGCTTCCGCCGCCGCTACGACCAGTAGCGGTCCCCAGCCCACCAGCAGCCGCCGTCCCCGCCCGGGGACGGCGGCTGCTGTCGTCGGTGCTGACGGTCGGTGCGGTGGCCGGGGCACCCGCACCGACCGTCAGGCGGTGCGGGTGCCCCGGCGGCGTGGGGCGTGGGCGGTGACCCAGCCGGTCACGGCGGTCAGCACCGAGGCCGGGGCCAGCCGGGCGCGCCACCGGTCCCGGCGTCCCACCCCGGCCCGCAGCGCCCGGTCCGCTGCCGCGGAGGCCGCCGACAGGTCGCGGACCGGGTGGTCGCCGGGCGGCCCGTAGACCGCCCCCTCCAGGGCGGCGGCCAGGGCCCGCAGCGCTGCGGCCGCGGACCCGTCGACCGCGGCCACCTCGGTCAACCGGGCAGCCACCTGCCGCGGCGAACCGGTGGTGGTCACCGGCAGCCCCAGGTCGGTGCTGGTGGCCAGCAGCTCGTCCCACACGGCGCCCGGGCTCCCGTCGGCCAGCCGCCGCCGGCGCTGCAGCACCCGGGTCAGCCCGGGGGCGGCGAGCAGCGCCAGCAGCACGGCGGTGCCGCCACCCACGCCCAGCCAGCGGCCCCACGCCGTCCCGGCGTCGGCCGCGCCGGGCGCCAGCGGGGTGAACTGGTCGTCGCGGTCCAGCTCGGCGGTGGGCACCCCCGGCGCCGCGGTGGGTGCCGCCGACCCGGTCGGCACGGCGGGGGCCCGGTCGTCGGCACGCTGCGCCCACGGCAGGTCGACCTGGCGGGTCTCGGCGATCGGCGTCGGGTCGTAGGGCACCCAGCCCAGGCCGGCGAAGTAGACCTCGGCCCAGGCGTGGGCGTCGGCGGTGGTGACCAGCCGGCTGCCGTCGGTCTGCGGCTGACCGGGGGTGTAGCCCAGCACCACCCGGGCGGGCACCCCGGCGGCCCGCACCAGCACCGCCATCGCCCCGGCGTACTGCTCGCAGTAGCCGCGGCGGCGTTCCAGGAAGTCGGCCAGGTCGTCCCCGGTGGTGCCCGGGGTGGTGGCCAGGCTGTAGACGAAGCCGTTGGCCCGGTCGCTGAGGTGGCCGAAGACCGCCTCCACGCGCTGGTAGGGCGACTGCTCCGGGCCGGTCAGCTCCTCGACCAGCGCGGTGACCGAGGGGTCCAGCGGCGGCAGTGCGGTGGCCGACTGCTGCAGCGGGTCCGCGGCCGGCAGCGGCCGGCTGGCCGCCAGCTGCTGCGGGGTGGGCCGGGCCTCCTGGGACACCACGTCCCAGCTCGCGCCGGCCGTCCGGGTGCCGTCGCGCCCGAAGACGGTGTCGTTGCGGTCGTCGATGCGCCAGGCGCCGTCCTCCGCACCGTCGACGACGACGGACTGGACGGAGGCGAACACCGGCAGGAAGCGGTCGTCGTGGGCCAGGGCCGTCACCCGGGAGTCGACCTCCCGGCTGTCCACCGTGCCCGGCAGCGGCGCCAGCGCCTCCGAGGACGACACGGGGAGGCTGCCGTCCAGGGCGGCGATGCCCCAGCCCTCGTCGGTGTACTCGTCCAGGGCCACCGTGCGCAGGTACTCGGGGTCGGGGACGTCGGTCTCCAGCCGCAGCAGGTCGATCGGCTCGGGTTGGGTCAGCTGGCCCTGCAGGGCTGCGGCCGGGTCCAGGGCGGTGCCGGTGCTGGACCCGCCGGGGCCGTCCCCGCCGCCGCCCAGACCCGAGGTGAAGCTGCCCTCGGCCAGCGTCGGCACGAAGGCCGGGAGCACCAGCGCGACCAGCGCCGCCAGCGCGCCGGTCCGCAGCGCCGGCAACGTGCCGGTGCCCAGCGGGGCCCCCGGGCCCGAGCGGTCCCGGTCGGCGAGGCGGCCCCGCTGGTCGGCCCACAGCAGCACGGCGAAGCCCACCGCGGGCCCCAGGAAGGCCGCCGGCGACACGTCCCCGCGGGTGGTCGCGACCGGGATGCAGGCCAGCACCAGCAGGGTCAGCCCGGCCAGCGCCGGCTGGCGGGCGGCGACGGCGAGCAGGTCGGCGCCCAGTGCGAGGACGCCGAGGAGCAGTGCCACCAGGGCGACCAGACCGGTCAGCGGCAGGGCCGGGGTGACCTGCTCGCGGACGTCGTCCCCGCCCTCGGCGAGGAGTGCCGCCAGGTCGCCGACCGAGGACGGCGTCGGCAGGAACCCGGCGGTGGCGTCCCCGGGCACGAAGACGACGGTCAGCGCGGTCAGCAGCGCCAGCACCTGCACGGCGGGGACGGCAACCACGACCCAGCCCGACCCGGCGAGGCCCTGCCGGCCGGCGAGCGCGCGGACGACCAGGCCGGCGCCGGCGACCGCCACGACCGCGACCGCGACGGGCGGCGCCCAGCCGCCGGTGGCGAAGACCGGCACCAGGGCCAGCGAGCCCAGCAGGAGGGCGACCGCCGTCGCCACCGTGGTGCCCAGCGTGCCCGCGCGCATCAGCCGGCCAGTCCGGCGGCGGCGGTGCTCGTTCGGCTGCTGGTCGAGGTGGTCGACCCGGCGCCGCCCAGCCGCGCCCAGGTGGCCTCCACGCTGTCCTGCGGCCCGGCGACGACGACCCGCCAGCCGGCGGCCCGCAGCAGCGCCGCGGCGTCCTCGCGCTGGCCGTCGAGCTCCGCGCGGGCCCCGGCGGTGAGCCCGGCCCGGCGGCTGCGCCGGGCGCCCGCGTCGTGCCAGGCGACGACGTCGACCAGCACGGCGACGTCGGTGCCCGGCCCGGACCGGGCCCGGACCAGGGTGCCGACGTCGTCGGGGCCGACGGCACCCAGCAGGCAGACGACCGGGCCCTCGGCGGCGGCCCGGCGCAGCGCCTGCACCCCGGTGTCCAGGTCGGTGTGCCGGGAGGGCGTCAACGCGGCGAGTCGCTCCGCGAGCTCGCCGCGGTCCAGCCCGCCGCGACCGCCGGCCGGGGTCAGCTCGCCGACGTCGGTGACCACGCGCAGGTCCGCGCCGCGGCCCAGCAGGTGGTCGCCGATGCTGGCGGCGGCCTCGACGACCCACTCCAGGGTGTCCGGCGGGGGAGCGGGGTCCCCGGCCGCTCCGGTGCCGACGGCGGTGCCCAGCAGGTGCGCCCGCTGCCGGGTGTCCACCAGCAGGGTCGCCGAGGAGCGCCAGGGCTTCTCCTCCAGCCGGACCATCAGCTCCCCGGTCCGGGCGGTGGCCCGCCAGTGCACCTTGCGGAGGTCGTCGCCGCGCCGGTACTCCCGGGTGCTGACGTCGTCCTCACCGTGGACGGCGAACGAGCGGCGCGCGCCCTCGACGCCGCCGCCGGTGCCCCCGGACAGCGCCATCGGGCCCAGCGGACGGACCCGGGGGACGACGAGCAGGGTGGCGGTGTCGGTGCCGGCCGTGCTGCGCAGCACCAGGCCGAAGGGGTCCACCAGCCGCAGTCGCAGTGGGCCCAGCGGGTGCCGGCCGCGCCGGGCGCCGTGCACCCGGTAACGCAGTGCCGCGGTGGCACCGCTGGGCAGCTGCTCGACCAGGAACCGCGGCCGGACGCCGAGGTCGGCGGGCAGCTGCTCGGACAGCATCCACATGCCCCCGGCCCGCCGGTCGGTGTTGGTGACCTCGAGCAGCACCTCGGCGTCCTGGCCGCGGGGGACCCGGCCGGGGGTGACCGTCCGCCGGGAGGCCAGCCGGAACCGGGCCCGCACGACGCCGACGGCCGAGAGCACCGGCAGGGCCAGGACGAAGAGCGCCAGCTGGACCAGGGACCGCTCGCCGAGCAGGGCGCCGAGCCCGACCAGCGTCAGCCCGGCCGCGACCAGGCAGGACCCGCGCAGGGTCAGGGAGGAGGTGAGGTCGGCCAGCCGGCCACGACGCGGCACGCGGACGCCCGGCTCAGCGGGTCCGGGGGACCGGGACGGCGGTGAGGACGTCGGCCACCACGCGCTCGGTGCTGCGCCGGGCGAGGGCGGCGTCGGGGGTCAGCAGCAGCCGGTGGGCCAGCACCGGCACGGCCATCGCCTGCACGTCGTCGGGGACGACGTGGTCGCGGCCGTCGAGGGCGGCGGCCGCGCGGGCGGCCCGCAGCAGCTGCAGCCCGGCCCGGGGGGAGGCGCCCAGCCGGAGGTCGGGGCTGCGCCGGGTGGCCTCGACGAGGGCGACGACGTAGCGGCGCAGCGGGTCGGCCACGTGCAGCCGGGCGGTGCCGGCGACCATCCGGCGGACCAGCGCGGCGTCGGCCACCGGGGTGAGCGAGCCCAGCGGGTCACGGGTCCCGCGGTCGTCGAGCATGGCCAGCTCGGCGTCCCGGTCGGGGTAGCCCATCGACACCCGGGCGGTGAACCGGTCGCGCTGGGCCTCGGGCAGCGGGTAGGTGCCCTCCATCTCCAGCGGGTTCTGCGTGGCCAGCACCATGAACGGACGGGCCAACTCGTAGGTGACCCCGTCGACGGTGACCTGCCGCTCCTCCATGCACTCCAGCAGGGCCGACTGGGTCTTGGGGGAGGCCCGGTTGATCTCGTCGGCCACCACCAGGTTGGCGAACACCGCGCCGGGGCGGAACTCGAAGGTGCGGGTCTCCTGGTCGAAGACCGCGACCCCGGTGACGTCGCTGGGCAGCAGGTCCGGGGTGAACTGGATGCGCCGGACGGTGGAGTCCACCGCCTTGGCCATCGCCTTGGCCAGCGTCGTCTTGCCCACGCCGGGGACGTCCTCGATGAGCAGGTGCCCCTCGGCCAGCAGCACCACCAGCGCCAGCCGGACGACGTCGGGCTTGCCCTGCACCACCGTGCCCATCGCCGCGGCGATCCGGGCGCCCTCGGCCTGCACGTCCACCGGCTCGAGATCGGGGTCGCCGGGGGCGCCGGCGCCGGTGTGCGCGCCGGTCGAGGGGGTGGTGGTGGCCTCGGTCACCCGGCCCACGGTACGTGGCCGGCGTTCCGGACCCCGGCGTTCTCGCCCCGGGCCTGCGGACGCCCCCACCGTGACCTCCCCGGCGGCCTCGACGGCGCGCCGACCGTGCCTCCCACGGCGCACCGGCCGTGCCCTCCGCGGCCGCGCGACCGTGGCCTCCACCCCGCCTCCACCCCGCCTCCCCAGCGCCCCACCGGACCCCTCGGCGCCGCCCTGCGCCACCCGGTCGGCGGGGCCCGGGACACAACCCGTGGGGGCGCCACGCCGCCAGAGGGGACACGGGGTGTGAAGTGGTGCCCAGTGGGGGCCAGTGGGTTACTGTGGCGCCGGATGGAGAGCCAGGGTCCGCAGGGGGTCCTGCGAGGTCCACGGGAAGACGAGGTGGGGGTGGTGGTCCGGTGTTCCTCGGCAGCCACGCGCTCCGCCTCGACGAGAAGGGCCGCATGGCCCTCCCCGTCCGCTTCCGCGAGCTCACCGCGAGCGGCGTCGTGCTGACCAAGGGCAAGGAGCGCTGCATCTACGCGCTCACCCACCAGCGTGTCGCCGAGATCCAGCGCCAGCGCGCCGCTGCCATGCCCGCGGACACCGTCCAGGGCCGCGCGTTCAGCCGACTGGGCTTCGGCTCGATGGTCGAGCTGGAGCCGGACAAGGCCGGCCGCATCACGCTCCCCGCCGGTCTGCGCGCCTACGCCGGCCTGGACCGCGACGTCGTCGTGGTCGGGGTCGACACCCGCTTCGAGATCTGGGACGCCGTCACCTGGGACGCCTACGTGGAGGAGCAGGAGGCCGCGTTCGCGGCGAGCGAGAGCGAGGGGATGCCGACCCTGTCCTGAGCCGGCGTCCGGGACGTCCGTCGTCCCCACCGGCCCCCACCCCGACC
>NZ_CEEDOS010000048.1:0-33391 GCF_979256525.1 Klenkia sp. AC732
GGCCGGGGGCGCCCAGGGGCGGGCCCGGGCGACGAGGAGGCCGACGACCCCGCCCGTCACGAGGCCGAGCGCCAGCCACAGCAGCGGGTGCACGCTGCCGATGCTAGGCCCGCCGGGGGCATGGTCCGCCCCGATCCGGGCTCTGGACCCCCCGGATGGGGAGCTGTTCACGGCCGCGTGTCCCGTCGTTCACCTGCAGGGTCCGTCGGCGGGTCGGAACTGTCTCTAGGCTGCTCTGCAGGCGCCAGAGACGCATCCAGACGAGGGTGCGGCCGGCCCGACGACGCAGCGGCACCCCGGGGGGTGCCGTTCCCTGGAGGAAGACGTGCGGGACAGCTACCGCGAAGAACTCGACGACATCAACGCCTGCCTGGTCGACATGACCAACTCGGTCGGGTCGGCGATGAGCAAGGCGACGACGGCACTGCTGGACGCCGACGTGGCGCTGGCCGACCTGGTCATCGCCGGCGACCAGCACATCGACCTGGTGCGGGAGAACGTCGACGAGCGCTGCTTCACCCTGCTGGCCCGCCAGCAGCCGGTGGCCACCGACCTGCGGGCCATCACCACGGCCATGGCCACCGTGCAGGACCTGGAGCGGATGGGCGACCTGGCCCAGCACATCGCCAAGGTCGCGCGGATGCGCTTCCCCGACCACGCCGTCCCGCAGGAGGTGCGCCCGGTCTTCCTGGACATGGGGCACATCGCGGAGAGCCTGGTCGCCAAGGCCGGCACGATCATCGCCAAGCGCGACGTCGAGGCCGCCGTCGAGCTCGAGGCGGACGACGACCTGATGGACCGCAACCACCAGCAGCTGTTCCGCGAGCTGCTGAGCAACGACTGGCCGCACGGCATCGAGTCGGCCATCGACATCACCCTGCTGGGCCGCTACTACGAGCGCTTCGCCGACCACGCGGTCAGCGTCGCCCGTCGCGTCGTCTACCTGGTCACCGGCGAGCGCCCGCTCCCCATCGCCGCCGCCAGCTGACACCCCGCACGACGAGAGGGCCCCGGACTCACCGAGTCCGGGGCCCTCTCGCGTCGTCCCTCCCCGGGCAACGTCCGGTCCCGCGGGTCCACTCCGGGGACCGGACGATGAGCCGGTGCACGACGCGGCTCGAGGTCCGGTCTCCTGGGTCGACCCAGGAGACCGGACGTTGAGCCGGGCGGGCTACTTCTTGCCCTGGGCGGCCACGGCCTTGATGGCCTCGGCGGCGGCGTCGGGGTCCAGGTAGCGGCCACCGGGGGTGGTGGGCTTGAGGTCAGCGTCCAGGTCGTAGCGCAGCGGGACGCCGGTGGGGATGTTGAGGCCGACGACCTCGTCGTCGCCCATGCCGTCCAGGTGCTTCACCAGGGCGCGCAGGCTGTTGCCGTGCGCGGTGACCAGCACGGTCTTGCCGGCGCGCAGGTCCGGCACGATCGCGTCGTACCAGTAGGGCAGCATCCGCACGACGACGTCGGCCAGGCACTCGGTGGCCGGGCGGGCCTCCGGGGGCAGGAAGGCGTAGCGCGGGTCGGCGTCCTGGCTGTACTCGCTGCCGGCGTCGATGGGCGGCGGCGGGGTGGCGTAGCTGCGCCGCCAGGTCATGAACTGCTCCTCGCCGTACTCGGCGAGGGTGGCGGCCTTGTCCTTGCCCTGCAGGGCGCCGTAGTGCCGCTCGTTGAGCCGCCAGGACCGCTTGACCTCGATCCACTGCCGGTCGGCCGCGGCGAGGGCCAGCTCGGCGGTGGTGATGGCGCGCTTGAGCAGCGAGGTGTGCAGCACGTCGGGCCGCAGGCCCTCGGCGACCAGCAGCTCACCGCCGCGGGCGGCCTCGGCGCGGCCCTTCTCCGACAGGGAGACGTCCACCCAGCCGGTGAACAGGTTGGCCTTGTTCCACTCGCTCTCGCCGTGGCGGAGCAGTACCAGGGTGCCGGTCTCAGTCACGGGTCCATCCTGCCCGACGCTCAGCGGGTGAGGGACGGCCAGGCCAGCCACAGCTCGAAGACCCCCGGTGGCACCAGCCCGAGGAGCAGCCAGGGGCTGGTCACCCGGCGGCCGGTGCTCCACCGGACGACGGCGGCGATAGCCACGCACAGCAGCACGGCCAGACCGCCCCACCACAGCGCGTCGACCGGGTCGCGGGTGAGGTACTGGGCCAGGGCGAGCTGCACCGCGCACAGCAGCAGCGGGTAGACCAGCGCGCTGGCGACCACCACCCCGGTCAGCTGGCGGGTGCGCTCCCGCGCAGCCCCGTCCCGTCCCGCATCGTCCCGTCCCCCGGAGACCACGCCGTCCCCGTCAGGGCAGGGTGCCGGCGCGCCAGCGGCGGGCGGAGGCGGCCAGCTGGTCGGCGGTGCGGCCCAGGGCGTGGCCGCCGCGGGTGACCCGGTCGGCGGCGGCGCTGTCGACGTCGTCGAGCTCGTCGGCCAGCGCGGCCCGGCCGCCGGCGACGACCCAGCAGAACGCGGCGGCCCGGTCCAGGGCGACGTCCAGGTCGCCCTCGAAGACCCCGGTGAGGACGGCGTCGGCGAGGTCCCGGACGCCGTCGGGGCCGGGCGGGTCGGCCAGCCCGGCGACGACCTCGCGGGGCAGCACCCGGCCGCGCCCGGCCTCGAACTGGCGGGCCGCGGCGACCGGGTCGCGCTGCACCCAGGCGCGCAGCAGGTACAGCCGCCACAGCGAGCCCGGCAGCGAGACGGCGGGGCTGTCGGCCCACAGCTCGGCGAGCTCGTCGAGGCCCTCGTCGTCGGCCAGGGTGACCAGCCGGCGGGTGACCTCGGGGTCGTCGGTGACCCGGGCCCGGTCGACCAGGGCGTAGGCGACGCCGCGGGCGGCCTCGGCGGTGGCGATCGGGTCGACCTCCCCGGCGAGGTGGTCGCCGAGGGTGGCGCGCAGCAGCGGGCGGCGGGATCGGGCGGCCATCGGTCCTCCTCGTGGGTGACGGCCGCGGATCGGACGACCTCTACCGTTGTACGTGGCCCCAGGGTGCTCCTGCCACCCCCTCAGCTGTGGGGGGACTCGCGCTCCACCGGGTTGCGCCGAGGGCCTCCCGGCCCCCCGGGTCTGGTCATCACGCGTCGGGTCACGACCCGTCGGGGCGGCGCTGCACGAACTCGGCGAAGGCCTCCAGGTTGCGCAGGGACTCCCCGCGCTTGACCCGCCAGTCCCACTCCCGGCGGATGGAGCTGCCGAAGCCGATCTCCAGCATGGTGTTGAAGTGGTCGTCGGCGTAGCTGAGCACCGCGCCCAGCAGCCGGTCGAGCTCCTCGGCGGTGACCGCGGCGTGGCTGAGCCGGCCGGTCAGGTAGACGTCGCCGACGCTGTCGATGGAGTAGGAGACGCCGTACATCCGGGAGTTGTGCTGCAGCAGCCAGGTCCACAGCTGCTCGCGGTTCTCGTCGGGCTGGCGGCAGACGAACGCCTCGACCCGCAGCCCGTGGTCACCGAGGATCAGCCCGCAGACGGTCTTGAGCTTGTTGTGGCCGGGCAGGTCGACCAGGAACCGGCCGCGGGCGGGGTGCTCGAAGACCAGCTCGGCGTCCCGCAGGGTGGCGTCGACGACGGCCTCGAGCTCGTCGAGGGACCTCACCGGGTGACGCCGCTGGCCGACAGCGCCCGGACGGCGTCCCGGACCCGGTCGCGGGGCGAGCGGACCAGCGGGGGCACGGCCATCTCGGCCATGGCCGCCGAGTAGGCGTCCACCAGGGACCCCGCCGTCCGGTCCCAGCTGAACCGGGTGGCGTGCCGGCGCGCCCCGGCGGACAGCAGCTCCCGCTGCTCCACGACCTTGCGGATCGCCGCGGCGTAGTCGGCCGGGTCGTGCCCGTCGACGAGCACGCCGGAGACGCCGTCCTCGACCGCGGTGGGGAGCCCGCCGACGGCGGCGGCGACCACCGGGGTGCCGCAGGCCTGGGCCTCGAGCGCGACCAGGCCGAAGGACTCGTTGTGGCTGGGGACGACGGTGACGTCGGCGGCCCGATAGTGCTCGGCCAGGGAGTCCGGGGCCTGCGGCGGCACGAACCGGACGACGTCGGCGATGCCCAGGGAGACGGCGAGCTCCTGCAGCTGGCGGGGCTCGGCCAGCCCGCTGCCGCTGGGCGCACCGACGACCAGCACCTGCAGCCGCGTCCGGAGGGCGGGCTCGTCGGCGAGCATCCGGGCAGCAGCGTGCAGCAGCACGTCGGGGGCCTTCAGCGGCTGGATCCGGCCGACGAACAGCAGCACCAGCGCGTCGTCGCGGACGCCGACGGCGCGGCGGGCGGCGGCCCGATCGCCCGGGGAGAAGCGGTCCAGGTCCACCCCGGGCGGGACGACGAGGGTGCGCGCCGGGTCGGCGTCGTACCAGCGGACCAGCTGGCGGGCCTCCTCGGCGGTGTTGGCGATCAGCCGGTCGGCCTCGGCCACGACCTGCTCCTCGCCGATGACCCGGGCCCGCGGCTCGGGGCTGTCGCCCTCGGCCAGGGCGGCGTTCTTGACCTTGGCCAGGGTGTGCGCGGAGTGCACCAGCGGCACGCCCCAGCGGTCCCGGGCCAGCCAGCCGACCTGGCCCGAGAGCCAGTAGTGGCTGTGCAGGACGTCGTAGAAGCCGGGCTCGCGCCGGGCCTCCTCCCGCAGCACGGCGGCGGTGAAGGCGCACAGCTGGGCCGGCAGGTCGTCCTTGCCCAGGCCCTCGAACGGGCCGGCGGAGACGTGCCGCACGGTCACGCCGGGGACCATCTCGACCACCGGCGGCAGGTCCGAGGACGTCGCCCGGGTGAACACCTCGACGGCGATGCCTCTGGCGGCCAGCCGGCGGGACACCTCGACGATGTAGACGTTCATGCCCCCGGCGTCACCGGCGCCGGGCTGGTCCAGCGGGCTGGTGTGCACGCTGAGCGTGGCCACGCGACGCGGGAGCAGGGGCTGGCCGGGCCGCGGGGCGGGCCGGAGCGGGCGGCGTGCAGGCACCTGGACCTCCCGCCCGGGCTCGGTACAGCACCCGGACGGGCGCCTGTGTCGACTCACCATCCTGCACCAGCACACTGGGCACATGCCTGCCGAGACCCCCTCCCCGCTCCCCTCGCCCGGCGCCGGCCGGGTCGCCGTCGTCACCGGTGCCTCCAGCGGCATCGGTGCCGCCACCGCGCAGCGACTGGCCGCCGACGGGTTCTCCGTCGTGCTGGGCGCCCGGCGGCTGGACCGGCTGACCGAGCTGGCCGAGCGCATCGGTGGGCGGGCGGTGCAGCTCGACGTCACCTCCGAGGAGTCGGTCGCGGCGTTCGCCGCGGGGCTCGACCGGGTCGACGTGCTGGTCAACAACGCCGGGGGCGCGTTCGACGCGGCCCCGGTCGCCGACGCCGACCTGGACTCCTGGACCCGCAGCTTCGAGGTCAACGTGCTGGGCAGCGTGCGGGTCACCAAGGCGCTGCTGCCGGCGCTGCGCGCCTCGGGCGCCGGGGACGTGCTCTTCGTGGGCTCGACCGCCGGCCTGGTCAGCTACGAGGGCGGGGCCAGCTACACCGCGGCCAAGCACGGCGTGCACACCCTGGCCGGGACGCTGCGCCTGGAGCTGGTGGGCGAGCCGGTCCGGGTCATCGAGATCGCCCCGGGCATGGTCAAGACCGACGAGTTCGCCCTCAACCGCACCGGGGACGCCGACAAGGCGGCCGCCGTCTACGCCGGGGTGCGCGAGCCGCTGGTCGCCGACGACGTCGCCGACTGCATCGCCTGGGCCGTCACCCGCCCGCACCACGTGAACATCGACCTGATGGTCGTGCGCCCGCGCGCCCAGGCCGCCCAGCACAAGGTCGCCCGGGAGGCCTGACCCCGCGGTGGCATGGGATCCCCCGCATAACGCAGGAGCGCTCAGCCGTATGCGGGGGATCCCATGCCCGGGCGGCCGGGCTCAGCCGGGGCGGACGGCGGTGGGCTCGGGGACCAGGGTGACCCCGAAGCGGTCCCGGACGGCGTCGACGACGCGGCCCGCGAAGGCCAGCAGCTCCTCGGCCGTGGCGCCGGGCTCGGTGGTGAGCGCCAGGCTGTGCCGGGACGACGTCCCGACGTGGCCGGAGCGGGTGCCACGGCCGAACCCGGCGTGCTGGACGAGCCAGGCGGCGGACAGCTTGACGTCGTCCCCGGCGGGCCAGCTGGGGCAGCCCTCGACGGCCATCGAGGCCGGGACGACGGGGTTGGTGAAGAAGGAGCCCGCGCTGCGGGAGTCGGGGTCGGCCGGGTCCAGCACCATGCCCTTGCCGCGGCGCAGCTCCAGGACGGCGGCCCGGACGTCGGCCAGCGGCGCCCGCTCCCCGACCTCCACGCCCAGCCGGCGGGCCAGCTCGGCGTAGCCCACCGGCATCGACAGCGCGCTGTCGGTGAGCCCGAAGGTCACGGTGAGGACGACGAACACCCCGGGGTGCTGCTTGAGGGCACTGTCCCGGTAGCCGAAGCCGCACTCGGCGGGGGTCAGGGTGCGCTCGGTGCCGTCCCGGCGGTCCAGCACCCGGACGGCGGTGATGGTCTGGGCGACCTCCTGGCCGTAGGCGCCGACGTTCTGCACCGGGGTGGCGCCGGTGCTGCCCGGGATGCCGGACAGCGCCTCGATGCCGGCCAGCTGCTCGGTGACGGTGTGCGCGACCAGGTCGTCCCAGGGCTCACCGGCCTGCACCTGCAGGGAGTCCCCGGTGCGCACCACGCCCCGCGACCGGACGGCGACGACGGTGCCGGGCCAGCCGGCGTCGGGGGCCACGACGTTGGAGCCACCGCCGAGCACCAGCAGCGGCCGGCCGGCGGCGTCGGCCTCGCGGACGGCGTCGGCGAGCTCGGCGGCGTCGGTGACCTCGACGAGCCGGTCGACCGGTCCCCCGACCCGCAGGGTGGTCAGCTCGGACAACGGGACACCGGTGAGCGACTGCACGCCGACCACGGTAGCCACCACGCGACTACTCTCCCGCCAGGTGAGGGACAGCGACCACACCCGCAAGGCGGTGCTTCCCCCGGCCCGCAAGCAGCCACGGCTGGCAGCCGGCCGGGCGCGGGCCCTGGGCCTGCCCACCCGCGGGACGACGAACGCGAACCGGCTGCGCCGGGTGGACCGCTGGCTGGTGGCCACCCAGGTGCCCCGGCTGCGGGACGCGGCCCGCCCGCTGGTCGTGGACCTGGGCTACGGCGCGTCCGCGGTGACCACCTTGGAGCTGGTGGACCGGCTGGCCGACGAGGTGGACGGCCTGGAGGTCGTCGGGCTGGAGATCGACCCGGAGCGGGTGGCCGCGGTGGCCGCCGACCGGGACCCGCCGCGGGTGGACTTCCGGGTGGGCGGGTTCGAGCTGGCGGGGCTGAGCCCGGTGCTGGTGCGCGCGTTCAACGTGCTCCGGCAGTACGACGAGGAGTCCGCGGCGCGGGCCTGGCAGACGATGTGTGCGGCGCTGGGGCCGGGCGGGCTGCTGGTCGAGGGCACCTGCGACGAGTGGGGACGGCGGGCGACCTGGGTGGCGCTGGACGACTCCGGCCCGCTGACGCTGACCCTGGCCGCCCGGGCCTCGGACATCGAGCGACCCTCGGACCTGGCCGAGCGGCTGCCCAAGTCGCTGATCCACCACAACGTGCCCGGCCAGCCGGTGCACGCGTTCCTGCAGGCCTTCGACGCGGCCTGGGCCTCGGCGGCCGGGCTGTCGACGTTCGGCCCCCGGCAGCGCTGGGTGGGCGCGGTCGAGGGGCTGGCCGCGCAGGGCTGGCCGCTGGTCGGCTCGAGCCGGCGCTGGCGGCACGGCGAGATGACGGTCCGCTGGTCCGCCGTGGCGCCGGTGGGAGCGCCGTCGTGAGCGCTGTCGTGGGCGATGTCGTGGGCGATGTCCCGCTCCACCGGCTGGTGGACGCCGTCGTCGCCGACGGCGAGCGGTTCGGCGTCGTGGCGGAGCTGCTGGACACCGGCCGGACACCGGTGCAGGGCGGTCTCGACGTCACCGTGCCGTGGGTGCCGGACTGGACCGCCCGGGACCTCGTCGTCCACCTGGGCACCGTGCACCGCTGGGTCACCGGCATCCTGCGCAGTCCGGACACCACTCCCCCGCCGGCGCCCCGCTTCCCGCCGCACGAGGACCTGCACGGCTGGTTCGCCCTGGGCCTCACCGAGCTGGTGGCCACGCTGCGCACCACCGACCCGGTGAAGCCGACCTGGCACATGAGCCCGGCCGCCGACACCGCCGGGCACTGGGTGCACCGGCAGGCCAGCGAGCACCTGGTGCACCGACTGGACCTGGAGACCGCCGCCGGCCTCGACCACTCCCCGGTCGACCCCGCCCTGGCCGCCGACGGGGTGGCCGAGCTGCTGGGCGTCGTCCTCCCGCGGTGGGCGCACACCGAGCCGCTGCTCACCGCCCGCGCGCACGTCCTGGTCCGCGCCACCGACCTGGACACCAGCTGGGACGTCGGCCTGCGCGACGGCGCGGTCACGGTGGGGACGTCGGCCGAGCCGGACGCCGTGCTGTCGGGCACCGCCGAGCAGCTGCTGCGCCGGCTGTGGGGCCGCCCCGCCGAGGTCGAGGTCAGCGGCGACGCGACCTCCGAGACCCTGCTGCGGGGGCGCTGAGGTGGCCCGCCGCGAGCGCAAGGCTCCGCCGTTGGAGCACCCGGAGCTGCCCGGTCCCACGCAGACCGCGGGCGGGACGGCGGAGATCCTGGGCGACGCCGACCGGGAGCGCTCCTACGTGCTGATGCTCGACGGCGTCCCGCAGTCCCACGTGGACCTCGACGACCCGGCACACCTGGAGTTCGAGTACGTCCGCCGGATGGGCCACGTGCTGGACCTGCACGGCGAGGACGGCGCGGCACTGGACGTCGTGCACCTGGGCGGCGGCGCGCTGACCCTGGCCCGCTACGTGGCAGTCACCCGGCCGGGCTCCCGGCAGCGGGTGGTGGAGCTGGACGAGCCGCTGACCGACCTGGTGCGCAGCACCCTGCCGCTGCCCCGCGGGGCCCGCGTGCGGGTGCGGGCCGCCGATGCCCGGGCCGGCCTGGAGGCGCTGCCCGACGCGAGCGCCGACGTCGTCCTGGTGGACGTGTTCGCGGGGGCCCGCACGCCGGCGCACCTGACCTCGACGGCGTTCGCCGCGCAGGTGGCCCGGGTGCTGCGCCCGGGCGGGGTGACGGCCTGGAACGTCTCCGACGGCCCGCCACTGCGCTTCCTGCGCACCCAGGCGGCGACGCTGTCCGCGGTCTTCGGGCACGTGCTGCTCATCGCCGAACCCGGCACGTTGCGCGGGCGCCGCTACGGCAACACGGTCGCCGTCGCCTCCGACGTCGAGCTCCCGGTCGCCGGGCTCACCCGGCGTACGGCCGGCGACCCGATGCCGGCCCGGGTGGTGGCCGGTGCGGACCTGACCGCGTTCGTGGGCACCGCCCTGCCGGTCGACGACGCGACCGCCGTGCCCTCCCCCGAGCCCCCGGCCGGCGTCTTCGGCTGAGGCGTGCGGGGCCGCTCCCCGGGCGATGCCCAGGTCAGCGCCTTACGGTGTACGGCATGACCTCTCCCGCACGCTTCGCCCGCGACACCAACAACAAGGTCATCGCCGGGGTCTGCTCGGGCCTGGCCCGCCGCTTCGGCATCTCGCGCACCGCGCTGCGCATCGCGGCCGTGGTGTCCTGCATCCTGCCCGGCCCGCAGTTCATCGCCTACATCGTGCTGTGGATCTTCATGCCCAAGGGCTGAGCCCCCGGCAGGTCAGCAGCGGCTGGTCACCAGCTGCTGTTGCCCTGCTGCAGGCCGCGCAGCGCCGGCCGGACGTCGACCAGGTAGACGATGATCGCGATGATCGCCGGCAGGCCCAGGAAGCTGATCGGGCCCAGGTAGAACGCGGCCAGGGTGGCGATGACGGTGATGGCCACCCAGGCGGGCTTGCTGAGCTTGCCGGCCGCGACGTACCCGTCGGCCGGGCGGATCAGCGCGTCGACGACGGCCCACGCCCCCAGCGCCAGCACGGCGTAGGTGATGACCGCGAACAGGGTCGAGTCGAAGCCGGGCATGCGCCCAGGTTACCCACGCAGGACGCCGCAGGGCCCGGAGCGAGACGCTCCGGGCCCTGCGGTGTCGTGCGGGTGGGTCAGCTGTCCGAGGACGGCGCGGTGCTGGTGGCGGCCGGGGCGTTGCTGCTGGCCGACGGGGCGCTGCTGCTGGCCGAGGGCGCGGTGGCCTTGCGGGCCGGGGCGCGCTTGGCGGCGGCCTTGCGGGCCGGGGACTTGCGGGCGGGCTTGGCCGGCACGTCCTCCGGGGTGGGGGCGGCGGCCGAGCGGACGGTGCGCTTGGTCGACCGGGCCTGGTCGGCGGCCTCGGTCTTGGTCTCCTCGACCGCGGCGTCGGTGTCGGACTTGGCCTTCTGCGCGACCGAGGTGACCTTGGCGGCGGCCTTGTCTGCCTTGGACGAGGCCTTCTGCGCGACCGAGGTGATCTCGTCGGAGGCCTGGGCCACGGCGTCGTCGGTGCTGTCCAGCACGTCCTCGAGGGCGTCCTCGACGGTGTCCACGGCGCGCTCGGTGCGGCGCACGACGGAGCGGAACGCGGGCTGGCGGCGCAGGTCCTCGATGACCTCCTCGCCGCGGGCGGCCAGCCCGGACAGCGTGCTCACGGCCTGGTCGCGGACGGTGCCGGCGACGCCGGAGACGGTGCCCCGGACGGTCTCGGGACGGGCGGCGGACGACGCGCGGTCGGCGGCGACCTCGGCGCGGCTGCGGGCCTCGCCCACGGCGCGGGAGGCCTTGTCGCGGGCGGCCTCGGCCCGGGTGCGGACCTCCTTGGCGGCCAGGTCGGCCTGGACCTGGGCCTCGCCGGGCAGCGCCTCGGCCTTGGAGCGCAGCACGCCGACGGCGGACAGCGCGCGCTCGACGACGACGTCGCCGGCGCCGATGGCGGCCAGCACGCCGGTCTTGCCGGTCTCCACGAGGCTGCCGGCGACCTTGCGGCCCTCGGACACGGCGGCCTCGCCGTAGCTCTTCACGGTCTCGGTGGGCTTGCTCATCAGGACTCCTGGGGGGTGGTGGGGGCGGGGGACGCCGGGAGGACGGCCAGCTGCTCGTACATCTCCAGCAGCAGCGTCTTGTGCCGCTCGCTCAACGCCGGGTCCGATCGGATCGCCGCGACCGTGTCCGGGGTGCCGGAGCGACGGTCGAGGATGCCGGCCTGCTCGTAGAGCGTCTCGGCGGAGATCTTCAGGCCCCGGGCGATCTGGGCCAGGATCTCCGCCGACGGCTTGCGCAGTCCCCGCTCCACCTGGGAGAGGTAGGGGTTGCTGACCCCGGCGGTGCGGGCCAGCTCGCGCAACGACACCTGGGCGGCGTTGCGCTGGGTGCGGATGAAGTCGCCGACCTGCGAGCTGACCGCGGTGGACACCGTGGTCGCCTCGGCAGCAGCGGACGCGGCAGCACTGGTCACGCTCTCGCGGACCGTGCTGACGATCTCCGACGGGTTCTGCACGTCCCTGACCCTAGGCCCGGGTGCTAGCTCCTGCAAGCGGGGGGCTAGCAGCGTGAGGAAGACCTCACCGCAGGACGTCGGCCGCCCGGACCTCGCCCACGGCGCCGTCCCCACCGCTGACCGGGGTGACCGCCCACCGGGCCACCGCGTCCGCGGCGACCCCGATGCGCGGCAGCGCCGCGCACAGCGCGGGCATCCGCCCGCGGTCCCCGCCGTCGTCGAGCTTGAGTGCCACCGCACCGCCACCGGGGTGGGCGGCCACGTGCACGCCGTCGGCCCCGCCCTTGACCAGCAGGCCGGGGACGGCGTCCATCAGCAGCGTGTCGTCCCGGCCGGTGCCGGCGACCAGCCACGGGTGGGCACGCATCGCGTCGGCGACGGAGCGGTCCCGGCTCCCCTCGGGGGCCTGCACCAGCGACAACACGCCACGGGCCAGCGCCGTCACCGACAGCGCGTGCTGGGGTGCCCCGCACCCGTCGACGACGACGGCGCTGACCGGCTCGCCGCCGGCCTCGCCCAATCGCGCCTGGATCGCCTGCTGCAGCGGGTGCCCGGGGTCCAGGTAGCCGCGGGTGGGCCAGCCGGCGGCCACACAGGCCGACAGCATCGCCGCGTGCTTGCCCGAGCAGTTCATCGCCGCACGTCGGGGCGTGGTGCCGGCCGCCGTCCACAGCGCCTTCTGGTGCTCGTCGGAGGGCAGCGCGGGCGGGCAGCCCAGGTCGTCCTCGGTCAGCCCGACGGCGGCCAGCATCGCCAGCGCCAGCTCGACGTGGCCGGGCTCCCCGGAGTGCGAGCCTGCGCCGATGGCCAGCTCCTGCGCCGAGCGCGGCGCCCAGCCCGCGGCCAGCAGTGCGGTGGCCTGCACCGGCTTGTTCGACGAGCGGGGCAGCGTCGGGGTGTCCACGGCGCCGACCGCGAGGGTCACCGCACCGTCGGCGTCCAGCACGACCAGCGAGCCGCGGTGCACCGACTCCAGGAAGCCCGAGCGGACGACCTCGACCAGGACCGGGTTGTCGGGGTAGCTCTGCACGGCTAGTGGCGGCCCTCGGCGGCGAGCAGCTGCGCGACGTCGGCCTCGCCGTCCCGGTAGCGGCGGCCGAGCTCACCGGCCAGGCCGTCCATGACCTTCTGCACGCCACGGCGGCGCTCGGAGAGCCCGCGCTCGCCGGCGGCCAGCGCGCGGGCGGCGGTCTCCAGCTGGTCGTCGGGCAGGTCGCCGACGTCGGAGAGGTCGACCCCGGGGGCCAGGGAGTTCACCCAGTGCTCGTGGTCGGCGGGCGAGCTGGGCTGCACGGTCTGGTGCCGGCCCAGGCCGTGGGCGGGGCCGCGGCCCTTCTCGGACAGGATCTCGGGCAGCAGGTCGACCAGCGACCGGCCGTCGTGCTCGGCGCGGCGCTGCAGCTCGCGGCGGACGATGTCCAGCCGGCCCTGCAGCAGGCGGCGGGTGTAGGACAGGTCGACCTCGGACTGCTCGGCCTGCCGGCGCAGCCCGCGGACCTCGCCCATCGTGCGGGTCTCGACGCCCTCCAGGAAGGCCGGGTCGAGCAGCGCGTCGACCGCGGACCCGCCGGCCTTGCCGGCGGTGGGGTGGTCGGTCGGGGACTCGGTCACGGGGTTGCCTCCTGGGCTGCGGTCGGGCGGGGTGCCGGCTCGGCGGGGGCTGGCTGACGGGGCGTGATGCCCAGCATCTCGCGGGCCTGGGTGGTGGACAGGGCGGGGCGCTGGGCGATCCGGGCGAGCCCGGCCGCGCGGGCGACGAGCTGCACGTTGTCACGGACCGGCTCGCCGGGGGCGTAGGTGAGCGTGTCCTCCATGCCGACCCGCAGGTGCCCGCCGGCGGACAGCGCGGCCAGCATGACCGGCAGCGACGTGCGGCCCACGCCGGTGGCGGCGAAGGTCCAGGTCGGGTCGATCTCGGGCAGGCAGGCGGCCAGCGCGCGGGTGGTGCCGGGCATCCCGCCGGGCACGCCCATGACCAGGTCGACGTGCACGTGGCCGCCGTGCGGCAGGCCGTGCCGGTCCAGCAGGCGGCGCAGGGTGGCCAGGTGGCCCAGGTCGAAGGCCTCGTACTCGGGGACGATGCCGCGGGCCTGCATCTGGGTGTGCAGCTCGACGATCAGGTCCCAGGGGTTGCTGAACACGTCGCGGCCGAAGTTGACGGTGCCCAGCGACAGGGACGCGGCGTCCGGCTCGGCGTCGAGCACCGCGACCCGGTCGGGCAGCGGGTCGGTGACGGCGCCGCCGGAGGACAGCTGCACCACCAGGTCGGTGGACTCCCGGACGGCGGCGACCACCTCGCGGACCCGGGCGAGGTCCAACGTCGGGCGGGTGTCGGTGCCGCGGACGTGCAGGTGCACGACGGCGGCGCCGACCGCCTGGCAGTCCCGGGCCGTGGCCACGACCTCCTCGAGCGTCACCGGCAGCGCGGGGACGTCGGCCTTGGCCGACTCGGCGCCGGTGGGCGCGAGGGTGATCAGCGTGCCGGCGGTCGGGACTGCTGCGCTCACCGGCCGATCGTCGCAGACCGCACGGCCCGCACGCGCTCGCGGGCGGCCGCCACGGCCTCGTCGGTCTCCACGGTCAGGTCGTCGGTGTCGACGACGGCCACGCTGGGCCCCACGCGCAGCTCGACCGCTGTGCCGGTGGCGAGCTTCTCCAGCACCGAGGACTTCACCAGCGCCAGGCCGACGACGCCGAGCTCGTGGTGCCGGACGACGGTGCCGACCCGGCCGACCTCCTTGGTGCCCGACAGCACCGGCGTGCCGGCCGCGGGCAGGTGCTCCTCCATGCCGTCCAGGTGCACGAGCACCAGGCGGCGCGGGGGCCGGCCCAGGTTGTGCACCCGGGCGACGGTCTCCTGGCCGCGGTAGCAGCCCTTCTCCAGGTGTACGGCGGTGCGCAGCCACGGCGTCTCGTTGGGGATGGTGCGGTGGTCGCTGTCCACGCCAGGACGGGGACGGCGGGCCTCGACGCCCAGCGCGGTGAGCGCGTCGACGCCGGCCAGGGTGGCGCCGGCGGCCAGCAGCGCGTCGGCGCGGGCCGCCAGCTCGGCCCGCGGGACCAGCAGGTCGACCACGGCGGCGGAGCCGTCGCCCAGCGGGCTGGAGCGGCGGGCCCAGCCACTGCCCTCCAGCGGCAGGACCTGGTCCACGGCAGCCGGGACGGGCAGCCCGGCAGCGGTCAGGACGTCGTCCCCGCGGGGACCGACGAGGGTCAGCAGCGCCCAGTCCGGCGTCACCAAGGCGGGCTCGACGCGCAGCATGAACCGCATCCGGTCCAGCCAGGTGACCAGCGCGGCGCCGGCGCCGGGCTCGGTGTCGCCCCAGGTGGTGCCGCCGGTCTCGGCGAGCGCGACGTGGTGCTCGACGTGGCCCTGCGGGCTGAGCACGAGGGCCTCGGTGGCGGTGCCGTCGGCGAGGGCGTCCAGGTGCTGGGAGAGCAGGCTGTGCAGCCAGCTCAGCCGGTCGGCACCGGGGACGACGAGGACGTCGCGGTCGCTGCGGTCGACGAGGACGGCGGCCTCGGCGGCGCGGCGCTGCTCGGGCAGCGGCTCGCCGTAGTGCGCGGCGACGGCGCCGCCCTCGACGGCGACGGCGCCCGGGCGGTCGAGCAGGGGGGAACGCATGTCAGGACTCCTCCGGGGCCTCGGCGTCTCGGCAGTCCCGGCAGGTGCCGGACAGCGCCACGTGGCCCACGTCCAACGTGAAACCCAGATCGGCGCCCAGACGTTCCGCGACGCCGTCCATCAGCCGGGGGTCGACGGAGTCGATCCGGCCGCAGGTGGCGCACACGACGTGCAGGTGGGGGTGTTCGGCGGCGTGGTAGACCGGCGCGCCCTTGCCGAGGTGGGTGTGCCAGACCAGGCCCAGCTTCTCCAGCAGCTCCAGGTTCCGGTACACCGTCGAGGTGTCCGGGGCGGCGCCGCCGGGACCGGCCTGCTCCTTGAGCCAGGAGCTGATCTCCTCGGGCGTGCCGTGCTCCAGGGCGCCGACGGCGGCCAGCACGCGCTGGCGCTGGGTGGTCAGCCGCAGGCCGCGCGCCTTGAGCTGCGCGGCCAGTGCCGGCGGCGTCGCGGGCTCGTGGGCGTGGTCGGTCACGGGTCGAGCCTAGGCCCGGTCCCACCGGTCCAGGAACCGTCGAGCACCGAGGGTGAGCCAGCGCGAGGGCTCCCCCTGGGGCACGTCGACCGGGAACCAGACGGCCCCGGGCTGCACCGGCCCCTGCAGCCAACGGCCGTCGGGCTGCCGACCGGCGCGCAGCAGCTCGACGGCCTCGGCGGCGCGGGGGTCCGGTGCGGTCCCGTCGTGCAGGCCCGCGGAGCGCAGGTGGTCCAGCGCCCGCAGCACGTCGTAGCGCCACCGGGACGGCGCGGTCGGGGGCACCAGGCAGGGCGCCAGCGGCTCACCGGTGGACAGCCGGCGGGTCAGCCGCCGCTCCAGCAGGTGCTCCTCGCCGCGGTGCCGGGCCGCGCGCAGCTCGTCGCTGCCGCCGGTGGCGACCTCGTGGGCGAGCAGTCCGCGGACGGCGTTGAGTGTGGAGTGCACCGAGGACCGGGTGGACCCCTCCACCCACTCGCAGTTCCACCCGCCGTCGCCGAGCTGGTGCTCGGGGAACCAGCGGGCCAGGGCCTCGACGTCGGCGCCGAGCCAGACGCCGGAGGCCAGGGTGTTGGCGTTGATGCAGACATCGGTCTCCCCGCCCCAGTAGGGCAGGTCCTCGTACTCCCAGCGGCAGTGCTCGGCCAGCCGGTCCGCGGTGTCACCGAGGGCAGCGGGGTCGCAGCCCCAGTCGCGGAGGGCGGCCAGCGACCAGGTGGTCGCCGTCCACGGCTGGCCCTCGTCGTCGTCGGCGGGCCACTGCACCTCACCGCCCACGCGGGGGAAGAAGGCACCGCCGGCCCACTGGCCGTCCGGGTCCTGCAGCGCCAGCAGTCGGGCGCCCCAGCCCTCGGTGGCGACCCGGGCCCGGGTGGCCCGCCAGACCTCCCCGGGCGCGCCCACGAGGTCCCGTTCGACCTGCCAGCGCAGGGCCGGGTCGCTGTCTGCGAGCCAGGTGAGGACGTCGTCCGCCATGCCGGGACGGTAGTGCGCTCCTAGGGTCTGGGGCGTGTTCTTCTTCTTCGGGTACGGCAGCAAGCAGAAGGACCTCGGTCCCGGCTCGACGCGCACCTGCCCGCGCTGCAACAACACGACGACCTGGGCGCGGGTGAAGCGCTACAAGCAGTTCACGGTGTTCTTCGTGCCCGTGCTGCGGTGGGGCCGGCAGCAGGCGGAGGTCTGCACGATCTGCGGGACCACGGTCGCCGTCTGAGCGTCGGTGCCGTGCGGCAGGCTGGGCCCGTGACGGACGACGTGCGTGCGGTGGCGGTCTGGCGGGACGGGTCCGCGGTGCGGGTGCCCGCCGACGAGCCGGTGGTGACGGCGTTCGACACCGGGCTGGCCCGCGGCGACGGCGTCTTCGAGTCGGTGCTGGTCGTCGGGGGACGCACCCCGTACCTGGCCGACCACCTGGCCCGGCTGCACCGCTCGGCGGCGTTGCTCGACCTGCCCGAGGTGGGCGACGACGTCTGGGGCGCCCTGGTCGCAGCCGCGACCGACGGCTGGCCGGCCGACGTCGAGGGCGCCTGCCGGCTGTTCCTGACCCGCGGCCTCGGCGAGGGTGCCGCGCCGACCTGCCTGGCCCTGCTGGCGCCGGTGCCCGCGGAGACGCTGCGCCAGCGGACCGCCGGCATCGCCGTGGTGGCCCTGACCCTGGGTGTGGCCGCGGACGTGCGCGCGGTGTCCCCGTGGCTGCTCGGCGGGGCGAAGACGCTGTCCTACGCGGTCAACATGGCCGCCGGCCGGTACGCGCACTCCGTCGGTGCCGACGACGTCGTCTTCACCTCGGTCGAGGGCCGGTTGCTGGAGGGCCCGACGTCGACCGTCGTCTGGGCGTCCGGCGGCACGCTGCACACCCCGCCGCTGGACACCGGCATCCTCGCCGGCACCACCCAGGCCCGGCTGTTCACCCGCGCCGCCCCCGACGGCTGGGCCACAGCCGTCACCCCTGGGACGGTCGCCGACCTGCACGCCGCCGACGCCGTCTGGCTGCTCTCGGGCATCCGCGGAGCGGCGCCGGTGACGTCGCTGGACGGCATCGCCCGCGGGGACGCGGGACTGACCTCGAGGGTGCAGGAGCTGCTGGCCCGCTGAGTCGGACGGTCGACCACCACCAGCGGGCTCCTCCTCCGGCGGGGTCGGAGGGGTCGCGGGTTCCCGGTCGACCGGCCATGATCATCCGGATTGCCGACCGGAGGAGCCCATGTTGGTCCAAGGCGTGTTCGTCCGATGACCTCTCGGCCCTACGTCCGCCTGCGGCGGACGATCGCCCGAGTGCACAGCTGGCAGCCGTTCATGCCGCGGTTCTACTTCTCCTGGTTGTGGGACGTCCCGTTCGTCGTCGTGTGCACGGGCTTCGCGGTCTTCGGTCGTGGCAACGGGTTCGAGGTCACGTTCATCTGTCTGCTCGCCGCCAGCACTGTCCTGCAGGGGAAGTACGAGGCCGACCGTCGGAGCCGGAAGCGCGTGCCCCCCGGTGTGGCGTGAGGGGTGAACACCTCGCTCAGTCGGCGACGAGGACGACGAAGACCATCGGCTGCATGGTCGTGCGCGACAGGGACTCCGCGTGGCGGATCGTGGTCCAGCACTTCTCGACACGACTCGTGGTGACGGCGGCTCGCCACGTGGACGCGGTTGAGCTGTGACACAGCTGAGTCCGGGAGGCGGGACGCCTCCGCCCGGCGTGCTGCCCGGCTGGGACTGGCTGCCGCCCAGACACGGCGTCTGCACTGCCGACAGGACGCCACTCTGGGTGCGGGCATGGCGCCAGGCGGCGGAGGGCGGACCGGGGATCGTGAGCCTCGCCGTCCGGTCCCTCCGACTCTCGACGGATCCGCAGGACCCGGTGTCCTGCCGACTCCGGACGACAGCCCGGGCGGCGTCCCATCGACCGCTCGTGGACGAGGCCCCGGTGCGGTCAGCGGTCGAAGCGGCGCAGCTCACCCCAACCGAACCGGGACTCGCTGATGGCGTCCTGGAGCTCGGAGGCGATGCGCTCCTGCAGGACCTCCACGCGTTCAGCGGCCTGGCCATCCGTCCACAGGTAGCTCCTGAGCACCTCACCTCGTGCGACCACGACGAGCAGGACGTGCGGTGAGCCGTCTCCGGGCCTCGGAGGTACGTGCTCGACCGTGACGCGCTCGAGCTCGTCGGCGGCGAACAGGGCGGACACCACCGGCCCGACCGAGGCCAGCAGGTCTCCGAGAAGGGGAGGCATCCCCTCATGCTCCAGCACCACCGGCGGAGCCCCGGGCGGTAGGAAGGTCTTGTGGCGAGAACGTGGGATCTGCAGCACGCCGACGACGAGCACCTCCGAGTGCTCGCGGAGTGTTGGGGAGTGCATCCGGCCTCGGTGACGGACCGGTCGACGATCTGGGTCCAACAAGAACGACCGGGCGACGCGCCCGGTCCGCGGATCGTCCAGCTATGCGACCGCCGACTGACGGTGCTGGAGGCGCCTGGCCGCCTGTCAGCCACCTGGCTGCACCGCATGGTCGGCCTGCGCGGCCTCCTCAGAGTCCCCGATGCGCCGCAGCCGACGGGGGTGCGAGTGCTCGGGCCCAACGACCAAGTGGAGGCCGTAGCCCTGCAGGCCCGGGTGTCGAACGACGATCTGGCCGCTGCCAGTCCCTCACCAGCCGACTCCCTGTTGGCCGTGGGCGACTTCGACGGAGCTGACCTCGTGGCGGTGGCGGCCGTGGTCCGGACACCGTGCGGCCCGCCGGAGGTCAGCATCCTCGTCGACCCGCGCGTTCGTGGCCGCGGGACAGCAGCACGCCTGGAACGGTCACTCGTCTCGGCTGCGGCCGGACGTTGGGAGTGGTTACAGCACCGCACCGTCCAGGGCGACACAGCGTCGCAGGCGCTCGCCGCATCGGTCGGCTTCCGCCTCGTGTCCGTTGAACACCTGCTCCGGCCGACCTCGCGGCCGGACGAGTGACTGCCAGGCGCTTCACCGGGTAATGCGATACCACGGTTTATCGTTTGGTCGGCCTGCTAGGAACTGCCCGTGCCAGCTGCAGCGTGGTGGGCCGCTTGGCTCCTCGGACTCTGCCTCACGGTCGCCGCTACCGTCGTCCAGTCTCGGAGGACCGCCGCGCGGGCATGGCCGGTCTGGTCGTGGCGTCGCCAGCCCGATTCGGGCGCTCCGCTGACGTTGTCCCTCGCCGGAGTCGCACTGTTCGTCTTCGCCGGCGGCCAGCTCGGGCTGCTCACGGGTCGGGGGCTCGTCATCTCCATGGCAGGGGCACTCGCGTCTGCCACCGTGCAGTCGGCAGTCCGGCGCCGACACAACAGTCGCGTGTCGTCCGACTCGCCTCGGTAGGAGTCTGGGACGCGGGACCCAGGACCCCGGGGCAGCAGGCCGACGCATCGGGCTCGGTCGCTGCCGGGGCAGACTCGGAGGGTGAGCTTCGACGTCTTCCTGATGCGCTTCCACGACGGGGACGACGGGGGCGGCAACGCGGCTGTCCGGGCCGCACTGGCGCCGCACCTGGTGCGCGTGGGCAACGGGGACATCTGGCACCTGCGGACCGGGGACAGCCAGGCCGACGTCTACGGCCTGGACCAGCCGAGCGGCTTCATGGCCAACCACATCGGCGACGCGATCTGGGACCTGCTGGTGGAAGCCGCACGGGTCGGGCGCTTCGTGATCCTGCCGATGAGCGGACCCGCGTGCGTCGTCGACCCCGACCACGTCGAGGACCTCCCACCCGACGCGCGGGAGGCCGCCGTGGTGGTCCAGAGCGGTGCCCAGCTGCTGGCCGCCATCGAGGAGCTCGGCCGGCACTGAACCCTGGCCTCGAGCGCCGGTCAGGCCGGGCGCGCTCCGGCCGGCGATGAGCCCAGCACGATCGCCGACCCGTCGGGCCGGGTCGTCCGCCACCGCTGCCCCGGCGGTGCCCCGTCGTCCCGCTCGACCCGGAACCCGTGGTGCACCTTCGTGTGGTGCCGCTCGCAGAGCAGGGCGGAGTTGTCCAGGCTGGTGTCGCCCTGGTCGAGGACCCACTCGGCGAGGTGGTGGACGTCGCACCAGTGGGTGGGGGCGGAGCAGCCGGCGAAGACGCAGTGCCCGTCGCGCTGCTCGACGGCCCGGCGGATGTGCGATGGGACGACCCGCTTGGTGCGGCCGACGTCCAGGGGCAGGCCCTCGGGGCCCATCACGATCCGGGTGACGGCCGAGTCGCAGGCGACCCAGCGGGCCCGGGCCGCGGAGAGCCGGGCGCCGAAGCCGGTGGTGGCGGTGTCGTGGCCGGTCGAGGGGTCGACGAGGTCCGCCAGGTCGACGGTCACGACCACGTGCGGCTTGACCGTCCGCAGGAACGGCAGGGACCCGGCGGCGAGGGTGTTGTCGGCCCACTGCACCAGCGCGTCGCCCTGCTGCTGCGCCCGGTTGCGGGTGTCGCCCTGCGGCCGGTCGGCCTGGACCATCGACTCGATCACCGCGGCGACCTCCTCCAGGCCGACCGCGTCCAGGTCGAAGCGGCCCGAGCCGCTGCCGTCGTCGTGCCTGGTGATCGTCAGCCGGCGTCGCTCGGTGGGGTCGGGCTCGGGGCCGTCGGGGTCCAGGGCATGACGGAAGGCCTGCACCGCCGTCCCCAGCTTCGCGTGCGGCAGCGTGCGGGCGACCTCGGTCCACGCCTCGTCGAAGGCGTGCAGGTCGACGCCCTGCTCCTCGGCTGCGGCGATGTCGCAGGGCCGGAGGGCGTCCGCGACGACGCCGACCTGGGCGGCGGTGACCGCACCCTCGGCGAAGGCGGACTCGAACCGCGGCAGGTGCTCCAGCACCCGGCCGGCCCGCACGACAGCCGCCGCTGCACCGGGTGGGAAGTGGTGGTGGCCGCGCAGCACCGACTGCATGGTCCGCAGCCCGTCGTGCTCGGCGGCACCGACGACGTCGGCGTGCCGCACGGTGCGCACCAGCTCGGCCTGCAGCCGGTTGATGGTCCGCGCGAGCTCCGAGGTGCGGTCGAGCAGCTGACCGTCGCGCAGCGCGTGCAGGTCGTCCGCGGCGAGCGCCTCGACAGCCGACCGGAGCTCGCTCACCACACCTCCACGGACTCGAACACGTGTTCGAAGTGTAGCCGTCCGAGGCGGGGTGATCAAGTCGAAAGCGCAGCTCAGGGGCACGTCGGGGTCGTGAGCGAGGATGACCTCCCCCGAGAAGGAGACCCCGTGATCCTCCCCAGCGTCCGCGATCCACGCCTGGTCACCGTCCGCCGCGGCGGAACCCTCACCGACGCCGACCACCACCTGCTCGCCCTGTGGGCCGCGACCTGCGCCGAGCACGTGCTGCCGCTGTTCACCGCCGCCGTCCCCGGCGACGACCGCCCGCGCGCGGCGATCGAGCACGTCCGGGCCTGGACCCGTGGCGAGGTGTCGATGACGGCGTCCCGCGCGGCCGGCGGGCACGCCATGGGCGCCGCCCGCGAGCTGCGCGGCGCGCCCCGGCACGCCGCCTACGCCGCCGGGCAGGCCGGCGCCGTCGCGCACGTCGCCGAGCACGACCTGGGGGCCGCGGCCTACGCGATCAAGGCCGTCCGCGCCGCCGAGGACGACGACGCCGGGCGGCGGGAGTGCCGCTGGCAGCACGACCAGCTGCCGGACGCCGTCCGGGACCTGGTGCTGGAGGACCAGGCCCGCCGCAACGAGCTGTGCTGGTCGGTCTTCGAGGCCTGACCCCGGTATCCTGGCCCACGGTGCGCCGGGAAGTCTGGTCGGCAACTCCTCAGCCGACCCCGCACCCTGGAGCCACTCCCTGATGTCGAGCCCATCCCGCCTGTTCGCCCGCGGCACCTACGGCGAGGCCACCCGCATCGCCGCACTGCTCCGCAAGGAGACCGTCGGCGGCGTCCTGCTGATCCTCGGCGCGGTCATCGCCCTGGTCTGGGCCAACACCCCCTGGTCGGCGGCCTACGAGACGCTGCGCGACACCCGCGTCGGGCCGGCCTCGCTGCACCTGGACCTGACCCTGGGCACCTGGGCCGCCGACGGTCTGCTGGCGGTCTTCTTCTTCGTGGCCGGGCTGGAGCTCAAGCGCGAGTTCGTCGCCGGCGACCTGCGCGACCCACGCAAGGCCGCCCTGCCCGTCGCGGCCGCCGTCGGCGGCATGGCGGTCCCCGCCGTGATCTACACCGTCATCAACCTGGGCAGCGAGGACGGACTCACCGGCTGGGCCATCCCCACCGCCACCGACATCGCCTTCGCCCTCGCCGTCCTCGCGGTCATCAGCACCCACCTTCCGGCCGCGCTGCGCACGTTCCTGCTGACCCTGGCGATCGTCGACGACCTGCTGGCCATCACGATCATCGCGGTCTTCTACACCTCGTCCCTGGCGTTCGGCCCGCTCGCGCTGGCTCTCGTCCCGCTGGCGCTGTTCGGGTTCCTGGTGCAGAAGCGGGTCCGGCACTGGTGGCTGCTGCTGCCCCTCGCCGTCGCCACCTGGGTGCTCGTCCACGAGTCCGGCGTGCACGCCACGGTCGCCGCGGTCCTGCTCGCCTTCACCGTGCCCGTCGTCCGCAGTGATGCCGCCGGCGGCCCGGACGCCGGGCCTGGCCTCGCCGAGCACTTCGAGCACCGCATCCGGCCGATCTCGGCCGGCATCGCCGTCCCCGTGTTCGCGTTCTTCTCCGCCGGCGTCACCGTCGGCGGGCTGTCCGGGCTGGGCGCCTCGCTCACCGACACCGTGGCCATCGGCATCGTCGTGGGCCTGGTCGCCGGCAAGGCCATCGGCATCACCGGCGCCACCTGGCTGGTCAGCCGGTTCACCAAGGCCGAGCTGGACACCGACCTGCGCTGGCCCGACGTGATGGGCCTGTCCCTGCTGGCCGGCATCGGCTTCACCGTCTCGCTCCTGATCGGCGAGCTGGCCTTCGGCGCCGGCTCGTTGCGCGACGAGCACGTCAAGGTCGGCGTCCTCACCGGCACGCTGATCGCCGCGCTGCTGGCCACCGCCGTGCTCAAGCCGCGGGACCGGGTCTACCGCCGCCTCGCCGAGGCCGAGGCCCGGGACGACGACGGCGACGGCATCCCCGACGTCTACCAGCGGGAGGGCCTCACACCTCCGCGGGAGACCGTCGACGAGGCCTCCGAGCGACGCCGGAACCCCTCCGCCGAGAGCTGAAGAAGGGTGTTGCGCGGTCGGGAAAACCGGTCGTACCGTGGTGTCACACGAGAGAGGAGGTGGTCCGAACAATTGATGTCGTTCAGGACGCGTGAGGTGGCTGTCCGCTAGCCGCCGTCCAGATGGGCCGCCCGCTCAGCACCGGATCAACCCGGTCTGACGCGTGTGGCATCGCCCGTCCGCCGATGGCGGCGAGCGAGAACCGGACAGTCACCCGACCCCCGGGCCGCCGACCCAGTCCAGTCGGCCCGCGCGCAGCTCCCCCGCCCACCAGCAGGGTCCAGCGCCGCGGAGCAGCCCGGGGGTTGTCCGTTCTCCGGAGGACCTGCGCACGACCCGCGGGAGACCCGCGAGGTCCCTAAGCTCGGCCCGTGCAGTTCGCCGGCCGGGAGCCCGAACCCGACGTCACCGTCGGTGCGTGGATCGCCGGGGCCGTCCGCCGCGGCGCCGGGCTCGCCGCCCTGATGCCGCCGGTCTTCCCGGCCACCGCCCGGGTGCTGCACCCCGCCGCCCGGTACGTCGGGGACGACGACGTCGACGTCCGCTGGGCCGACGTCGCCGCGGCCAACGGCACCACCGCGCACCCGCAGATGACGTGGGGCGCGATCACCGGCTCCCTCGACTTCTACGAGGAGGCCGACCAGAGCCCGCTGTGGGAGGGCGCCCCCGCCCGTGGCCACCTGCCCGAGCAGGTCGCCGAGGTCCTGGTCGACGTCCTCGCCCGGCACACCGGCACCCCCGGGGACTGCTGGTTCGGCGTCTGGGACGCCCATCCCGGGCTGCACGCCCACCAGGCCCGGCTGACCGTCGGGCCCCGGTCCTACTGGCTGGTCCACGGCCCGGTGACCCTGGCCTGCCAGAACATGGCCCCCGAGCCGCTGGACCAGAGCGCCAACCTGTGGTGGCCGGCCGACCGGGCCTGGTGCGTGCTCACCGACGTCGAGCTGGTCAGCACCTACGTCGGCGGCTCGACCGCCTGCATCGCCGAGCTGCTCGCCGACCCCCGGTTGGAGTGCCTGCCGGCCACCGCCGACCAACCGGTCGGGGACGACGCCGACACGGTCAACCCGCCGCCGGACTCCTGAACCGCTGCGCGGCCACGACGCCGGCGGGCAGGTCGGCCTGCAGCGGGCCGAGCACGTCGGCCAGCTGCTGCACGGTCAGCTCCGGACCGGCCGCGCCCAGCGCCGCCACCGCCGGCCACGGGGCACGCCACTCGCCCAGGCCCTGGTCGTCGGCGACGCCCTCGGCGTAGGTGTCGACCAGGCCGTACAGCGTCTCGGCGTCGACCGGCAGGCCGAGCCGGGTCGAGCCGTCCACCAGGTCCGAGGGCACCCGCGACCAGGCCGTGCCGTCCCAGCCGAGGACGAAGGACACCTCGACGGCGGGGTCCAGGGCGCGCAGCGGCTCCGACCACCAGTCCGGGGCGTCGGTCAGCAGCTCCCCCGTCGGCTCGCCGTCGGGACGGCGGGACAACCGGGTGACCGCCTCCCGGTCCCAGCCCAGCAGCACCGCCCGGTCCGGGGCCAGCAGCACGACCTCGGCCCAGTTGCCGCCTCCGTCGTCCAGGCGCCAGCGGTCCCCGCGGGCCGATGCCGTCTGCGGGAAGCCCAGCGCGGTCACCACCGCGGCCGCGGCCGCCCAGCGGTCCCGCAGCAGGTCCAACGACGGCAGGTCCACGACGGTCAGCTCCACGTCAGCAGACTGTAGGACCATCGTGGGCATGCACCCCGCCACCGTGGAGACCCGGCTGACCACCGTCCTGGGCGGCTGGGCCGCGGCCTCCGTCGTCGCCGGCGCGGCACTGTCCCTGTCGCCGCGGACCCGTGGCTTCGGCCGGCAGACCGCGGCCTGGGGTGCGGTCGACGGGGTCATCGCCGGCGTCGGCGCCCACAACCGCCGCCGTCGCGGGCCCACCGATCCGGGTCGGCTGCGCCGGGTGCTGCTGGTCAACGCCGGGCTGGACGTGGGCTACCTGGCCCTGGGCGCCGCACTGCTGCGCACCGACCGCTGGCGGGGCGACGGCGCGGCGGTCGTCGTCCAGGGGGCGTTCCTGCTCGCCCTCGACTCGACCGCCGCAGCCACCCTCAGGCCGTGAGCCTCACAGCCGGCTGAGCTCGTCGGCCAGGTCGTCCAGGCCCAGGCTGCCCTGGGACAGCGCGGCCATGTGCCAGGCCTTGAGGTCGAAGGCGTCCCCGTGTGCGGCCTGCGCGGCCGCCCGGCCCTGCAGCCAGGCACGCTCCCCCAGCTTGTAGCTGATCGCCTGCCCGGGCATGCCCAGGTAGCGGACCAGCTCGCTGTCCAGGAAGTCGGTGTCCCGGCCGCAGTACTCGCCGAAGAACGCCCGGGCCAGCTCGGGGGTCCACCGCTGCCCGCGGTGCTCGGCCAGCGCCCCGTCGGCGTCGGCGGGGATCGGCAGCTCCAGGTGCATGCCGATGTCCACGACGACCCGGACGGCGCGCATCTGCTGGGCGTCCAGGTAGCCCAGCCGGGCGCCGGGGTCGGTGAGGAAGCCCAGCTCGTCCATCAGCCGCTCGGCGTAGAGCGCCCAGCCCTCGACGTTGGCCCCCACCGACCCCAGCGAGGTCTGGTAGGTCGACAGGTCCCCGCTCACGTAGGCCCACTGGGCCAGCTGCAGGTGGTGGCCCGGGACGCCCTCGTGGTACCAGGTGGACACCAGGTCCCACAGCGGGAAGCGGTCCTTGCCCAGCGTGGGCAGCCAGGTCCGGCCTGGGCGGGAGAAGTCCTGCGCGGGGCGGGTGTAGTACGGCGCGGCCGCGCTGCCGGGCGGGGCGATCATGGCCTCGACCCGGCGGATCGGCTCGGCCAGCTCGAAGTGCGTGCCGTCCAGGGCCTCGATGGCGTCGTCCATCATCTGCTGCAGCCGCAGCCGGACCTGCTCGACGCCCTCGACGGCGGGCCCGTTCTCCCCCAGCCAGCGCATCGCCTGCATCGGGGTGGCCCCGGGCAGCACCTGCTCGGCGGCGGCGCGCTGCTCCTCGCGGATGCGCAGGTGCTCGGCCCAGCCCCAGGCGTAGGCGTCCTCGAGCCCCGTGCCGTGGCCCAGGTCCGTGCCGTTCCAGGACCGGGCGAAGCGGGCGTACCGGTCCCGGCCCACGGCGTCCGGGGTGCCCTGTGCCTGGCGCAGGTAGGTGTCGCGGAGGAAGTCGCGCACCTGGGCGACGGCGTCGTCCGCCGCAGCGGCCGCGGCGTCCAGCTCGGTGCGCAGCTCCGCGGGGCCGGCCGCGACGACGCCGGCGTAGTACGGCCCGGCCAGCCACTCGTCCAGCTGCCCGATCACGGTCTCCACCTGGCGCGGGGCGGCGAAGAGCCCGCGGGCCGCACCCTCGGTCAGCGAGGCCAGGTACCCGCGGTGCGCCTCGGGCACCCGGGCGAGCCGCCGTCCCAGCACACCCCAGTCCTCCACCGTCGCGGTCGGCATCATCGTGAAGGCCTGCCGCACCTGGTGGACCGGGGAGAACAGGTTGGAGACCTCGCGCAGGCCCTCGCCGGCCTCGTGCAGGTCCAGCGCGGCACCCAGCCGCTCGCGCAGCAGCCGGGCGCAGCGCGCCTCGACCGGGTCCTCCGCCAGCGCCGGGTCCTGCTCGAGCGCCCGGTCCAGGTCGGCCAGGGTGTCCCGCTGCAGCTGTGCCTCGGCGGCCAGGCCGGCCGGGGACAGGTCGGGCAGTCCGTCGACGGCCTGCCCGAGGCCGGTGGCCACGATCGGGTTGAGCTCGCAGACGGCGGCGACGTGGGCATCGGCGATCTGGCGCGGGGTCATCGGATCCTCTCCAGGCGGGCGGACATCACCGGGCGGAGCTGGCCGTCGGCACCGGCGTGGTCCACGGCGTACATCAGCGCACCCTCGACGATCCCGTAGAGCCGGGCCGCCTTGGTGACGTCGGGGTGGTCGGGGGTGCGGGCCAGCACGTCGGTGGCCAGCTCCCAGCTGGTGGTGCTGCGGGCGGTGCCGACGAGGATCTCGACCAGGCCCTCCGGGTGGGCGACGAGGAGCTCGACCTCGTCCTCCCCGCGCGGCCGCCAGAAACCGGACTCCCGGACGTCGGGGCCGGCGACCGTGCCGTCCTCGGCGATCCGCCAGGTCCGGGACTCGTAGGACAGGAAGTCCCGCCCGTCGTGGGCGAACCGCACCCACTGCCCGAACCGGTGGTCCCCGGCGGACCCGGCGGCCTGCCCCTCCCCGTGCCACTCGCCCAGCAGCGGCAGCACCGAGAGCAGCTCGTGCGCCACCTCGGGCCCGGTCCGGACATCGGTGGTCTCCGCCACCGGCAGCTCGGTGCGGCCGGCGACCGGCTGCTCGGGCAGCCCGGCGGGCGTCGGGTTCGTCACCGGACACCCCCGCTGCGCTCGCGACGTGTCAGCCGCACGGCCCCGGCGGCGCACCACAGCGCGGCGAGGACGGCGAGGGCGACGAGGACCCAGGCAGTGAGCAGACCCATGCCCGCCACGGTAGCGAGCGGGTTTGCCGCCGTCCCCCCGCGCGCACCCCCGGGAGGTGGAGACCACCGCGCCGACGCCGTCCGGGACCGAGCCGTGGGAGGGGTGGGCCGGGCACCACGCGACCGCCCGGGCGCTGGTCGAGCAGCTGACCCTCGCCGAGGCGGTGTCCCTGGTGAGCGCCCCGATGGGCATCGGCCCGGACGCCCCGGCCGACGCCGTGGGGTCAGCAGCGCACACCCCGGGCGTCGAGCGGCTGGGCATCCCCGGCTGGGACGAGTCCGACGCGAGCCTCGGCGTCACCAACCCGATGGGCGCGCGCGGACCGGACGACGACGCCACCGCCTTCCCCTCCGGACCCGCCCTGGCCGCGACCTTCGACCCCGACCTGGCCCGGCAGGTGGGCGAGGCGGTCGGCGCGGAGGCACACGCCCATGGCGTCGCCGTCCAGCTGGCCGGCGGGATGAACCTGGTGCGCGACCCGCGCGGCGGGCGGGTCTTCGAGTACCTGTCCGAGGACGTGCTGCTGTCGGGCGTCCTGGCCGGGGCCTCCGTGGCCGGCATCCAGTCCCGGGGGGTGGCCGCCACCCTCAAGCACTTCGCGCTGAACCCCTCGGAGACCGGCCGGGTGGTGGTCAGCTCCGACCTGTCCGAGCCGGCGCTGCGCGAGTCGGACCTGCTGGCCTTCCAGATCGCCCACGAGCGCGGCCGCCCGCGTGCGGTGATGCCCGGCTACAACCTGGTCAACGGCGTCTACGCCAGCGAGTCCCACCACCTGCTCACCCAGGTGCTCAAGGGCGACTGGGGCTTCGGCGGGTTCGTGATGAGCGACTGGGGCGCCACCCACTCCACCGTGCACGCCGCCGTCGCCGGGCTGGACCGGCAGTCCGGCCACGGCCTGGACACCCGGCACTTCTTCGGCGCCGACCTGCTCGCCGCCGTCGAGTCCGGGCGGGTGCCCCGGGAGCGGCTGGACGACATGGTCACCCGCATCCTCACCGCGCTGGCCTCCGTCGGCGCCCTCGGCGAGCGCCGCCGGCCCCGTGCCCTGGACCTCGCCCCGCACGCCGCCCTGGCCGCCCGCGTCGCCGCCGGGTCGGTGGTGCTGCTGCGCAACACCGACCACGTGGTGCCCCTGGCGGGCACCGGCCGGCTGCTGGTCGTCGGCGCGCACGCCGACACCGGCGTGATCAGCGGCGGCGGCAGCTCGACGGTCACCCCGCCCGGCACGGTCACCGACGGCGGCTCGCAGATCGCCCAGATGGAGCTGCCCCGCGCCTTCCACGCCCCCGCCCCGCTCGACGCCCTGCGCGAGCGGTGGGACGGCGAGGTCAGCTGGCTCGACGGCGCCGACGTCCCGGCGGCGGTGGCCGCCGCCGGGTCGGCCGACACCGTCGTGGTGGTCGCCGAGAAGTGGTCCACCGAGGGCCAGGACTCCCCCGACCTGTCCCTGGGCGACGGGCAGGACGAGCTGATCACCGCGCTGGCCGCGGCGAGCGACCGGGTCGTCGTCGTCCTCACGGTGCCCTCGGCGGTGACCATGCCCTGGCTCGACGACGTCGCCGCGGTGCTGGTCGCCTGGTACGGCGGCCAGGCCGGGGCGGGTGCGATCGCCGACGTGCTCACCGGGGTGGCACCGCCCGCGGGCCGGCTGCCGATCACCTTCCCGCGGTCGGAGTCCCAGCTGCCCCGACCCGACGTCCTGGACCCGGCCGGGCTGGCCTCCAACCCCGGCGAACCCCGCCGGGGCGGGTACCCGCGGGTCTCCTACGACGTCGAGGGCGCCGACGTCGGGTACCGCTGGTTCGAGCGGGAGCGGCTGGACCCGCTGTTCCCCTTCGGCGCCGGGCTCTCCACCACCACCGTCGAGTGGTCGCAGGTGTCGGTCGCGGTGGAGGACGGCGCCCCGGTGGCCACCCTCACGCTGACCAACACCGGCACCCGGGCCGGGGTCGAGACCCCGCAGGTGTACGTGGCCCCACCCGCGCTGCCCGACCGCTCGGCCACCCGGCGGCTGGCCGGCTGGGCCCGGGTTGCGCTGGAGCCCGGCGAGAGCCGCACGGTGTCGATCCGCTGCGACGAGCCCCGGGTGCTGTCCGCCTACGACGCCGACGACCCGGGCTGGACCCGGGCCGCCGGCCGGTACGCCGTCCGGGTGGCCCGGGACGCCGCCGCCCGCCCGGTGCTGGAGGCGGAGGTCGAGCTGCCCCGGTTGCGGCTGGCGCCCTAGACCGGGAGAGCCCCGGCGGTCGTGCGCACGACCTGGTCCCACGGGGTGGGCGCGACGCCCAGCACCGCGGTGGTCTCGCTGCCGTCGACGACGAAGTCGGCGTCCCACTGGTGCCGGACCGCCACGACCTCCCGCAGCAGCGGGACGACCGTCCCGAGGGCCCGGAGCACCGGCCACGGCGTGCTGGACACCCGCGGCGCCGGCGCCCCGAACACCGCGGCGAAGTCCCCCAGCGCCTCCCTCTGGCTGCGCGAGGGGGCGCTGGGCACCACCCACGCCCGGCCCCAGGCCCGCTCGTCGGTGCCCAGCGTGGCCAGCGTGGCGCCGACGTCGGGCAGGTAGGCCCAGCTGTGCTGCACGTCGGGGTCACCGATCACCCACACCCGCCCGCCCGCCCGCTCCCCGGCCAGGCTGCGACCCAGGTAGGAGTTGGCCGGGGGCACGTCGGGCCCGACGAAGTCCGACGCCCGGGCCTCGGTCACCCGCACCCGACCCGCTTCGTGCGCGGCGGCCATCTGCTCCCACATCGCCACCCGCACCCGGCCCTTGACGTCGGTGGCGGCCAGCGGGCTCCGCGCCGTCATCGGCCCGGTCGGACGGCCGTGCCCGTACAGGTTGCCCATCGCGACCAGCACCGCGCCGCTGCGCTCGGCAGCGCCCAGCAGGGCGGTGGCGATCGGCGGCCACTCCGTCGCCCAGCGGTGGTAGGTGGGGTTGACCGCGTTGTAGACCACGTCCGCACCGGCCGACGCGGTCGCCAGCGCCTCGATGTCGGCCGCGTCCACCGCGCGGTGCTCGACGTCGTCGGTCGACGTCCCCCCGCTGCGCGAGAGCACCCGCACCCGGTGCCCGGCACGCACCAGCTCACCGGAGACGGCGGTGCCGACCGGTCCCTTGCCCACGACCACGTGCAGTCCCACAACGTCTCCTGACGACTGACGAGAGCGGTGCTCTCGTTCTGGAGCGACAGTGACCCCTCTCCCGAGCTGTGTCAAGAGCGGTGCTCTCGGACGAGATCGGTGCTAACGTCCGCGGGGTGGTGAGCACGGCGAGGGAACGCGCCCGCAACGCGCTGACCGAGGAGATCCTCGAGTCGGCACGCGGCCAGCTGGCCACGGTCGGCGCCGCCGCGCTGTCGCTGCGCGCGGTGGCGCGGGACCTGGGCCTGGCGTCCTCCGCGCTGTACCGGTACTTCCCCAGCCGGGACGACCTGCTGACCCGGCTGATCATCGAGGGCTACGACGCACTCGGCGCCGCAGCCGAGGCTGCCGACGACCCCACCGCACAGCCGCGCACCCGCTGGCACGCCATCTGTGCCGCCGTCCGGGCATGGGCGCTGGCGCACCCGCACGAGTACGCCCTGCTCTACGGCTCACCGGTGCCCGGCTACGCCGCCCCGCAGGACACCGTCGCCGCCGCCGGCCGGGTCGGTCTCGCACTGGGCCGGGTCCTCGGCGACGCCGCCCGGGCCGGTGTCCTGCCACCCGCGGAGGGACGCCGCACCCACCTGGTCACCCCTGCCGCCGCCGCAGGACTGGGCGGCGAGCACCCCGACCTCGACGACGCCGTCCGGGCCCGCGCCCTGCTCACCTGGAGCTCGCTGTTCGGGCTGGTCAGCTTCGAGCTGTTCGGCCACTTCGTCGGCGTGCTCACCGATCCCGACGCCTTCTTCACCGAGCAGGTCGGCGAGCTCGCCGACGTCCTGGGTCTCTGAACGGCCAGGGCCCGCCACCGCGACAGCGGTGACGGGCCCTGGTGGGGTGCTGGAACGGCCTGGCTGCAGGGTCCCGTGCCGCGCGGAGCGTGGTGCGGGGGGCAGTCAGGCCCTCCTTCAGACGATCGCGAGCGTCGTCTCGTTCAGCCCGACCTCGGCGGCCAGCACGCGCTCGGCGCGGCCCACCGGGGCCAGCGAGCGCAGCTTCCAGTCACCGGGGGCGGCGAAGAAGCGGAACTCGCCCTCGGGGCTGGTGACCACCTCGGCGGTGAACTCGTCGGTCGAGTCCAGCAGCCGGACGTAGGCGCCGGCGACGGGGTTGCCGTCGTGCCACACCTGGCCCTGGATGACCGTCTGGGTGCTCAGGTCGATGCCGGCGAGGGAACCGCCCTGCTTCGGGGACGCGCACACGGTCAGGCCCCCTTGGCGATCGGGACGCCGACGAGCGAGCCGTACTCGGTCCAGGAACCGTCGTAGTTCTTGACGTTCTGGTGGCCGAGCAGCTCCCGCAGGACGAACCAGGTGTGGCTGGAGCGCTCGCCGATGCGGCAGTAGGCGATGGTGTCCTTGGAGTCGTCGAGGCCGGCGTCGGCGTAGAGCTTCGCGAGCTCCTCGTCGGACTTGAAGGTGCCGTCCTCGTTCGCGGCCTTGCTCCACGGCACGTTGACGGCCGAGGGGATGTGGCCGGGACGCTGAGCGCCCTCCTGCGGCAGGTGCGCGGGGGCCACGAGCTTGCCGGCGAACTCGTCGGGACTGCGCACGTCGACCAGGTTCTTGGTGTCGATGGCGGCCACGACCTCGTCGCGGAAGGCGCGGATCGAGGTGTCGGGCTCGGCGGCCTGGTAGGTGGTGGCCGGGCGCTGCACGGTGTCGGTGGACAGCGGGCGGCCGTCCAGCTCCCACTTCTTGCGGCCGCCGTCGACGAGCTTGACGTCGCGGTGGCCGTAGACCTTGAAGTACCAGTAGGCGTAGGCGGCGAACCAGTTGTTGTTGCCGCCGTAGAGCACCACGGTGTCCTCGTTGCCGATGCCCTTGGCGCTCAGCAGGGCGGAGAAGCCCTCGCGGTCGACGAAGTCACGGGACTCGGCGTCCTGCAGGTCGCTCTTCCAGTCCAGCTTCACGGCGCCCTCGAGGTGGCCCCCGTCGTAGGCGCTGGTGTCCTCGTCGACCTCGACGAAGACGATCCCGGCGTCGCCGAGGTGCTCCTGGGCCCAGTCGGCGGTGACGAGCACGTCGTTGCGGCTCACGGTGTTCCTCCAGTGGTCGGTGGTCAGGGGGTGCAGCTGCCGCTGTCCGACGTGATCGCCGGCGATGTCGCCGAGATCCCGGTCGAGCACGTGGACGGGC